>JAGHZG010000036.1 GCA_017743275.1 Chloroflexota bacterium
GGATGACCCGTGGGAACCGGGAAAGCACATGGTTAGTTGTCTCTCGCTGTCTGGCCATTATCCGGCGGGTTCAGCGAGGACCAACGGACTGGGAGGGGCTGGTTGAGGCCGTGCGCGCGGAGGTGGGCGAGGAGGCCTACGGAGAGGCGGAGGGGCGGGCGCTGCATCGGCGCGTGGAGAACGACCTGGCCCGAATCCGGGACCGGCTGGGCGTAGACATCCGCTACTCCCGCCACAAGAAAGGGTACACCATCCACTCCCTGTGGACGCCGCTGCTGGACCTCCCCGATGAAGACCTCCGGACCATTGCCTGGCTGGGCCGGGTTTTTGATGAAGAGTCCCCCTATCACGATGAAGTCCATGCGTTTCTGGACCGCATTATCTCCTACCTGAGCGACGAGCGGGTTCCGGCTTTGACCCGGTACCGCTACGGACTGGAACTCCGCCTCCGGCAGCGGGACCAGGACGAGATTTCGCCAGACCTGATGTTTCGGCTGGAGCGGGCTGTGGCGGAACGGCGCTGGGTGGAACTGGAGTATCTTTCCCCCAAGTACGAAGACGGTGTCCCCCGACGGCATCGGGTGGCACCGGTCCGGGTCTACTTTGACCCCGGTCGGGGCCATCACTATCTCTACGGCTGGTGCCGGGACATCTCCGGCCCTGAGGGGGTAACAGAATTCCAGGAGTACACGTACTACCGGCTGGGGCGGATTCGGAGATTGCGCGTCCTGCCCGACATAGTACCTACCGTCCTGCCGCGCGGTCGGGCGTATGAGGTGGTCTATGAACTGGCGCCGCCCATCGCCCGGCTGGGGGTGACGCGCCATCCAGAGATGACCGTGCGGGAGGTGGAGCATCGGGAGGACGGAAGCGCCCTGGTGCGCGGGGAGACCCACAACCTCTTCTGGGCCGTCCAGCGGCTGCTGCAATACGGCGCGGGCTGCCGGGTCCTGGGCGGCCCGGAACTCCGGGCCGAAATGCAGCGGGTGGTGGCAGACATGGCCCGGTTATACGGCCTCGGCCCATAATACCCCCACCGTTGTGGGGGTGCAAATATGATACAATGGAAATATCAGAACCCGGATCAGGGGGTGAATATGCAAACTATGACCGAAAATGATCTGGAACAAATTCTCTCCACTTATCTGGAAACCGTGATCCCACGGATGCTGGAGCGCCGGTATCACCTGATTCTGGTCAAAGGCGGACCGGAATACCCGCATCTGCCGGAGCAATCTCACTTTGCCCACATCGTGAACGGCGTCTTTGGCCTGATGCAACTGACCCGCTTCCTGATCGCGCAGAACGCCTGCCCGGTCTGGCTGGACTCTGAGACGTTGCGCCAGGGCATCGCCGCCTACACCGTGCATGAAGTCCACAAAGACCGCGAGGTAGTATTGCTGGGGGAATCCTCCTTCAGCATCCCGCTGGAACGAGTGCGGGAAGAGTACCAGCGGCTGGGCCTGGAGGGTTTTGCCCGGGTGGACGATCACCTGCTGCGTGCGGCCAACGTCCACAAACGGAGTGCCAAACACGGCGATCTGTTGCTCAGCGGGAACCCGAAAGCCCATCACCTGTGGACACTGGTGCGCATTGCCGACACGCTGGCCTCGGCCCAGACGCCGGAGGAAGCCGCGGCCTCGCTCCAGGGCTACCTGACCGACCTGGGACCGGCCTTCGCGCCCCAAAGCCCGCCCGGAAAATATGCACTCTACTACCACGAGATCAGGGACGTGCGCGGAGTGCTGACTAACGCCATCCACCAGGCCGTCGCCCGGTACCTGGCGGACCGGCTGGGCTTTTTCCCACTCCTCTTCTTCGCCACTGGCACGCTCTACCTGGGGCCGACCGGGGCCCACCCAGACGCCACCGACGACCTGATCCCCGCTGTGTCCGGTCAGGTGCTCCAATCCCTGACCGAAGGCGGCGGCGCCGATGCCATCCGTGATGGGCTACGCCGGAAAGAGAAAGACTTTGAGCGCTATGTCTTTGCTTTCGCCTCGGTGGAAGACCTGCTCCAGGTTGTCTACGAAGATACATTGACCGCTAAGCCCAATCCCAGGATCGCGCTCGATGAAATCGAGGGCCTGGCCGGCAGGCGTCAGGACCTGGCGGCGGACTGGCGGGAAACGGTGGAGGAGCGGCTCGGCATCCGCCTGCTGGACCCGAAGGAGTACGAGACGTTCAACAAACTCTGGTCCCAGGTGTATCGTTACCTGCTCTATGTGGACACGCTGGTGCGCGACCTGAACCCCGCAGAAAACCGGGTAGAGTGGCTTCTGCGGACCTTCTCAGTCCCCCAGCCCTACGCCGACAACCTGCGCCGGGAGGCCGACATCTGGGCCCGAGGCGGCATCGGCAAATACGTCCTGATCATCGCCTATCACTTCCTGCGGGGGCCGGACTTTTCCGACCGGCCGGCGGAGGCGCTACCACCGGAGCAGGTGCTGGATCGGCTCCATCAGAAGGTGCTGACTGCGATGGAGCAGATAGATACCCAGGCTGGCCGGCAGGCTATCGTGGCCGCCCTGGGCCTGCGGCAGGATCTGGAGGCCTACCTGCGGGAAAACCTGTACCTTTCCTGTGGCTCGGCCACCCATCTGGAGGACGATGGACTGGCCAGTTACGCCGTGCCCAAGCGTAAGGGGCATTCCGGCCAGGTCTGTTCCCTCTGCAACCGCCGGAGCGAGTTCACTCAGGAAATACGCACCGGCATCCTGGATGACTTTGGCCGCGTCTTTTCCAACCGGGTACTGCCTGCTCCCGAAGCGCCACAGGGGAACCGCTTATGGTGCCCCATCTGCCAACTGGAAGCCATCCTGCGCAAGATGCTTGCGATGGGCCTGCCCACCGGAGCGCATTACAAGAACTCGCGCCGCATCTACCTCTATGTCCTGCCCACCTACTCCTTCACGCCGGAGCACCTGCGCCTGTTTGAGCCGCTCCTCAAGCCCTTTCATCGCGTGACCAGCCTGCCGGTACGCGATTACGGCCGGGATTGGGGCCTGCCCCACTACTGGCTGGAGCGGCGCACGCTGGACCCGGAGTGGCTGGAAGAATTGCAGGGTGTGCTGGAGCGGGAAGCGGACAAGATCGCCGGCTGGGGCGGACGAGGGTTCGTGGGGGAGCGGGTCTTATTGGGGCGCGTCCAGGGCCAGCCGCACTATTATCTCATCACCTGGGAGAAAGCCGCGCGCGAACGGGAACAGGAACTGCCGAACGAGAACAATCGCATTGCCACCCGCACCGAGGCCTGGGCCAAGGCCCTCTTCGCCGCCGCTGTCATCCACGGGCTGACCGGCTGCAAGGTCTATGTCACCGAGCGGCCCTACCTGCCGGTGGCCGACCCAGCCGAACTGAAGGCGACCATCACCCTGGACGGCCCGCCGCCGGCGCTGCGCGCCCTCCTGGGCGGACGGGGCGACACCGTCAGCCTATACGGGCGAGAACAGGGAGAGCGCAGCGGTCTGGAACGGGTGCTGGACCTGAGCGCGGCGCTGTGGACGGTTACCACCAGCCTCCAGCCCGGCAACGACAAGGATATTGCCCTTCGGCTGGAGCGCTTGAACGTGGATCCGCTGGCTGGTGCTTACTTCTATAAAGAATATGGCCGTGAGAACGATGGATGCTCTCCGGCCCCCCCATTGGACATCGCCTGCGATGCTCTTCTGCAAATCCAGGGAGGTGAACTGATGAATTTGGTAGAAAAAATCGCAAAGAAATCGTTGGAGATTGCCCTGCCTTCCTCCACGACAGGGCGGGGCAAGGCGCGGCGGTATGAACTGGTCTTCCGCGAGGCGGTCTCGGCCATGCGCAAAGCGCAGCAGGTGATCCCGGAGATGCGGGAGGCGGCCTTGGGCGGGCAACGGCCCTCGGAGCAAAGCATCGCCGAACTGAAGCACCTGACGGCTGGCACGCTCCTGAAAGGGCTGGAGCGCCGCCAGGGAAGCCGCCGGGGGGAGATCTATGTGCGCGCCTGGGGAGAGGAACTGGGCCGGCTGGTGATGGAGTTCGTGGACATCCTGGTGGACGACCTCTACCTGGGCCGGGCCGAGGGTAGTTTTGCCCGCTTCCTGCGGCTGGAGAACCAACTGGCCGATGGGATTTACTACTATACCGACCGCAACCTCTCCCGCCTGTGGAGTGAGTATCAACATCAGAAAGCCGCCCGTGCCGAAGAGGCGGCATCGCAGACAGAACAGCAGTAGGAGGCGCAAAATGACACTCAAAACTCTGGAACCGTATCAGCACTACTTCATCCCCGTCATCCCCCGCACCCCCACCAACCGCTACGCCAGCATCATCCTGCTGCGCGAGACCAAGTCCTACGCCATCTTCACCACCGAGGGGGGCGAGCAGCAGGACGTGGAACAGGTTCCGGCTGGCCTGACCCACCCCGAACCGATCACCCGCCTGGTCATGTTCAAGCGCAAGCAGGTGGCCCCGGAGCGGCGGACCGGCAAGGCTCTACTGCGGCAGTACGGTGTTTTCCCCTATGCCATCAAGGACGGCAGTGTCCTCTACGGCGACGAGGCCCTTCGGGAGAAAAACCACTACGACGACTGCTACCTGACCGAGGGCCTCTGCACCCATTGCCCCGACTGCCTGATCTACGGCTACGCCGCCGTGAGGGGCGAGGGGGCGCGGCGGGCCCGCCTGATGACCGATACCTGCTTCACCATCCGCCCCTACGAGATCATCCAGAAGCAGATCAAGTTCAACGTCATTGACGAGGCCGCCCACACCTCCGGCACCATCACCGAATACGACTACACCACGCCGGGGGTCTTCCTTCCGGCCGTGGAGACCACCGTGGACCTGACCGCCGACGAGTTCGTCTACGTCCTGGGCAACATCCTGCGCACCACCCGCTACGGCAAGGAGGGCAGCCGCCAGGGCTTCGTCCGCAACCACATCCTGGCCATCGCCTTCTCCGACGTGGAACTCTTCGCCAACCTGGAGTTCACCCAGGCGCTCTACGATGCCCTGGTGGACTCCGGCAAAGACCTGGCGGCGGACCCCCTTACGCTGGATGAACTTCGGGAACATGCCCCGGCCGTTCTGGATCGGCTGACCTCGGGGCTGGCCGGCCGGCTCAGGCTGGTCACCGGCCCGGCACTGGAGGCCATCCTCCAGGACGTGCGGGCGCTCAACCAGGACGAAGCGCGGCTGGCCGGATTCCTGCGCGACCTGAACACCCGGTCGGCCTTGTTTGCAGGATAAACGATGATATGTTATAATAACAATCCACTGTAGAGATGCCGGGGCGCAGAGTTGACAACCGCGTGGTCTCCGCGTCCTCTGCGCCTCGGCGGTGGAATCACCTATTGCAGCAAGCGCATCGGTATCACCGGCATCGTGTCCGATGGCCGAACAGTCCATCCATTGCCACCGGGCTGACGGACGGGATGGGCCGGACACATATGGGTGCTGAACGGAGGGAAAGAAATGGACAAACTGCGGATCACCCTGAAGACACTGACGCCTCTCTGGACCGGCGGCGTGGATCAGACCTGTGACCGCCTGCACGAGACGGGATTCATCGGCTCGCTGCGCTGGTGGTATGAGACCATCGTGCGCGGGCTGGGAGGGTATGCGTGTGATCCGACAGAACATAGTTGCACCTTTGACGAGGAGAGGTATCGCCGGTCAAGGGCCGATGACGAGCGCCAGCGACTGCGGGATGCAGGGGTATGTGATGCCTGTCAGTTGTTCGGCTGCACAGGCTGGGCGCGCAAGTTTCGGCTAAAGGTTTCCGATGGAGAGAAACTGTTTGACGGGCAAAATTTTCTCATTCCCAGCGGAAGAGTCCGCCAAACCAGTAAAGGACCACGGGCTGGCGGCTGGTTTGTGTTCAGTGAAAGTCGGATTGGCGAAACAGAATTTGAACTCATTCCTTTACGCCCTGTTGACCTGAGTCCTATCTACACCATCCTGGCACTGATCAGCCGCCATGCCAGCCTGGGGCCAAAAGGCTCCAATGGTTATGGGGTCATTCAGGCGCAGAACATTCAACCTGCGCTCACCTGGTTGGATGCTTTCCCCGCCTCTTCACCACAACGTGATCGGTCGTTGCCTGACTTTCGTGACCTCTTCTTTGCCAGGTTCCAGTTTGAGGAACCGACGGATAGCGAGAATTGGTGGCAGAATATTTACGGTATCCAGCAGGCTGCAAGCGGGAAACTTGATGATGGCTCACCCCCGCCACCTCTACGAAAGAGGGAAAAAGAACTTCAGCAAATGATTCGCTATGGCATTCTTCCTCTTGCACCGGCTATTCGGAATTGGTTACGCTATATTTGGAAGCACGGTTTAAATCGAGATCAAGAGCAATATATCTTTGGTGACGCTCGCTCTGCAATCGGCTCAAAAATTCTCGTATCTTATGCTTATCGTCTTGACAGTAGCCCAAAATGGGAATTCCGTATCTGGGGCTGGCTGCCATGCGCGGGAGAAATCGAGAAGCGAGATGAATTCCTTGAGAAACTGAAAGTCGAACTTTCAGGAGATGCGCTCTGGCAATACGTGTTTGGAAACACCAAGGTTAAGCCCGCCCTGAAAAATTGGTACGCCCTGCCCCACGATCAAACCGACGGCCGTGCCTATTTACAAGCACTGTTAGGAGGTGCTGCATGAGTTATGACCTGTATGTCGAACTTGGCGGCGAAACACACAAAGACGTTGATGCCATTGTCAACGACAATCATCGCGGCATAGCAATTCCTGATGTCTTTGAGCGCATCCGCCTGTTGGCCGGTATTGCGGCGCGGAAAGAGAGCACAAAAGACTACGCTGTCAGTGGTGACCGCAAGCGGGGTGGCGGTTATAAAAGTCTGGTTCACGCAGCCAAACCTGAAGATACCCCTTATGCCAAAGAACTCATCCGACCTGCGCTTGCTCAGTTACAGAGTTTGCACCTGATACCCGCCGCGCCCGATTTACAGGCCCTCCCTCCCGGCTCCTGGTTTCTGCAATTCACCTTCACCCTTGCCAAACCCTGGATGAGCAAAGACGATGACCCTTTCTACGTGGCCGAGAGCGTCAATCCAGTGCGCAAGGACAAGGTCTTCAAAGTGCCGATGATGTCTGCTTCCAGTTGGAAAGGACTGCTGCGCTGGACCGTTATGCACACCCGCCTGACGCTGAAAAAGGACCAACCTGCTGAGCAGTTCGCCCAGGAACGCTTTGCCCAGACCTTGCTCTTTGGCGATGAGAAAGGCGAAGAGCCGGGGCAGACGAAAGACTTTGCCGCCTACCTGGATAACTTGGGTGGGAGCGCAGCGCGAAAACTTTACGTACAAAAGATACGCGAGTATTTTCACCTTGACGAGAAAGCCGAGATGCCCCACCACAGTGGACGGCTGATGTTCTACCCGACGTTCTTCAATCTGATTGATGTGGAAGTCATCAACCCGCACTCGCGCAAGACCAGAGCCGGCACACACCCGATTTATCTCGAATGTGTGCCAGTGGGTGCAAAAGGCACCTTCTCCCTGCTCTACGTCCCCTTCGACCTGATCGGCGCGGACGAGGCTGAAATCCGCAGACAGGCGCTGGAAGACCTGCAACTGGTCGCCGAGGGCCTGCAGGCGATGTTCCTCACCTACGGCTTCTCCGCCAAGCGCACCAGCGGGTATGGGGTGGCGGAGGATGCGATTGTCAAGGGAGAGATCAGGACAAGGGCAGACAGGCGTGATCTGGAGAAAAAGAAGTTAAGCGATCTGAAGCAGGAGGTAGGAAGTGTCCGCTTCGCCTGCACATCTGTCCGTGACCCTGGGACCGGTCATTGAGTTCCTGCGCACGGGGCTGGGTGATAACCTGGTCGCGGTGGTGCTGTTCGGCTCCCGGGCGCGGGTAGAGGCCGGCTCTGAAAGCGCTTGGGAAGACGAATGGGTCTGGCTCTGGCGGGATCAACCACGGCATCCGTGGAGGATAGAATGGCAGCAAATATGAGTACTGTTGAATCCGCTCAGCGTCACGCGCTCTTAGAGAAGGAACTGGCGCGCTATGTGAAAATCTTGCTGGAATCATATCACCCAGAACGTATCCTGCTCTTCGGCTCGCTGGCAACCGAACAGGTTGGAGAGTGGTCAGATATTGACCTTGTGATTATCAAAGAAAGCAATCTGAAATTCCTGGATCGCATTCGCGAGGTCATGCGGCTTTTGAACCCGCGCGTTGGGGTAGACATCCTTGTTTATACCCCTGAAGAATTCGCTCAGTTGAGCCAGGAGCGCCCTTTCGTGCGCCAGGAAATTTTGGCCAAGGGGAAGGTGATCTATGAAAGAAAGTGAACGCTGGCTGCTTTTTGCCCACCAGGACCTGCGCATGGCTGAAATGGCAATGGGAGAAGGGTTGTACAATCAGGTCTGTTTCCATGCCCAACAGTGTGCTGAGAAAGCCATCAAGGGATTGCTGGCGCATCAACGGAAAATACCGCCGCGCACGCATCGCCTCGCAGACTTGCTGGGACTCCTTGAGCCGGATCCATTTGCAGAGGACAGGATTGAAATCCAGTTACTCGACCGCTTTTATCTTCCCACTCGCTATCCCGATGCGTTGCCCGGTTCACTGCCAGAAGGGCTACCGGATGCCCAGGATGCTCAAGAGGCTCTGACCATAGCTGGAAAAGTCCTTACTCAGGTGAAGCAGCTCCTTCAGGAGGTGAGTCATGACGATTGACTTGAATGTGCTGGCCAAGAATCGCGACGCCCTGCTCCTGGCGGAAGTGGCAGCGTGGCTGCACATGCTGGGCAAGTTCCACGAGGATTTTCTGAATGGCAACCGAGATTTGGACATACAAATTCCTCCCGACTTACCAACAACCTATCCGACTCTGGATAAACTGTTGCGCGACCCGTGGACAGGACCAATTTGGAACGGATTGGGAATAAAAGAATTACAGGCTAACGGTCTCAGCATATTTGATTTGGTCAAAGACCACAGGAATCCCCAAGCGCCAACGGGTTTACAGCGACTGATGCAGGACGCCCATGGACGCGGTTCAGGCATTGAGAAAGGGGTCCTGAACCGATTCGCTCCTGAACAGAGTGGAGTCGTTTATCTTGCTACTGCTTTTGGTCAAGAGGCCAGGAGCGTAGAACTGAGTGAACTTAGGACCAAGCGCCAGGCTCTCTACGATTTCCTACAAAATAGGTTGCAAGACCTATTTGCCAGTTCACGGAATCTGAGTTCCTTTGACTGGAGAGGTTTCCGTTCAGGCTTCATCCAACGGTTGGATCAAGATTTCCGCACTACCGTTGCCGAGACTCGCCGTCCCTTGAATGATGTAACACTATTTGACCAGACCGCAGCCAGCGTGGCTTTCTTCAAGGCTGCTCTGGCCCAGAAC
>JAGHZG010000037.1 GCA_017743275.1 Chloroflexota bacterium
TAAGAGACAGCACCACCACCCTCGCCCTGCTGACTGACCAGGCCCAGGCCTACCGGGACCTGGACCCCACCGTGGAGACTGTCGCCTTTCATAGTGAGGCTTGCCCCGCAGGGGGTTTGATGCTAAAATAAAACTGGTTCGTCCCCCGCGTGGGTCCGGAGGAGAGCATGGCGGGCAAAAAGTCCTCCCCTGGCTGGCTGCATTGGATGCAACGGGGATTCCGCCAGGCGCAGCGGTGGTGGTGGCGTCACGCGGATGATTGGCCTCTCTCGGCCCTCCGACGGTACGGCAAGGCCCTCTTCGTCCTCTCTCTCTGGCTGCTAACAGCCCTTGGGCTCTTCTGCCTGATCCAGTGTTTGCTCCCCGATACCCTTTCGGCTCCGCTGACTGAGGGAGTGACCGGGATGTCAAAAGAAGCAATTGCCTTGCTGGGCTCTTTGCTAACGGCTCTCATCGGCTTTGGGCTACAGCAGTGGAAGGGTCAGGAAGAAGAAGAGAAACGGAGGCAGGAACAAATCCAGCAGGCTCTCCATGAGATTCAGGAATTTGCAGAATTGCTCCACCAAAATCTTTCTGAAGGGGCCCGCCAGCATCTAAAGTATCGGAAAAGGGGAGGAATCTGGCAGAAGGCTCAGGTGCAGGATGCCCTGTCAGAAGCCTGGGAGAAGGCACCGGCGGAATTACGCCGGTTCGTGGCCATTGCGGAGCATCTGCCGGAGGTCAGAAATATCGGGACGGAAGAGGCAATACAGGCCCTCTGGTGGGCCTATGAATCTCTGGACGAAGAGTGGCAAATGGAAGCTGTCGAGGCCCTTCGGGGATTCGGCCGGCCCGTTCCGGGGTGGGAGAGAAGAGAACTGCAAACCATCGTGGGCATCTGGCCCGATTTGCAGTTGGAGGCCACTCCGCCAGCCCCGATGGATCGCGAACTGATCCAGGGCATCCGCATCCTTGGGCTGGAGGGGAATCCGTTCGGTCCGGAAAAGGTGGAGTCCCAGCCACTTCGGGAGGGGTCTATCGCAGCCCCATCATGGTGGGAGACCGCACGCAATCCCCGAACGAAGGTCTCTATCACCCTTCCAGGAGGCGGACGGACGACGCTCGCCCTCCACTTGGCCCAAAAAGCGCTGAGGCAGCGGACGGGCTTCCCCATCTACTGGCGGGTGGACGCCCAGGAACCCGCTTCCGGCTCCCTTCTGGACCAACTGATGCCGGTGGTGACGGCTGTTCTGGTGCGCTACATCGCCCGTCGCCCCCAGGGACTTACAAATGCCACTCCTCTCCAAAGGAAGTCTATCGTTCGTTTGTTGTGTCATTACCTTTCAGAGGATCTCCTCCCCTCTCTCCGGCGAGCCGGGCTGCCTTCTGTGGGAGAGGGGCTAACGGTGGAGAAGATTGTACAGTCTTATGCCCCACCCCTTTCCTGCGAGAGGCTATCCGATTGGGAAATCTGCGACCTCCTGCGCCAAGCCGTTCCTGCCGGCTTTCCCTGTCTATGGATCCTGGCCGACGTGCAGGGGGAGAGTGATGAGAAAACAGCCCGAAATTTCTATGGACTGGCCCAAATGCTTCAGCGTTTCGGGGTCGTCGTGCAGGTCTTTCTGGGCTCGCCTTCCCCCGAGGATCTGGGGGACTTCGGAGAGGTCTGCCTCTGGACAACTGACGACCTCCGCCAGATGCTTCGCCAGCGCCTTCAGATTCTTTCGGGGGATGATACATTGGATACCTGGTGTGACCTTCGGGAATGGCATGGCCTACCCGCCGAAGAACGCCTGATCCGTGCCGCCAACGGCCGCCCGGCCCAATTGGTCTGCCTGGGGAACGAGGTGCTCCGCTGTATCGGCCGCACCGGGCGGAGACTACGCCCGGAAGACATGGATGAGATACTGGGAGGCTCCCCATGATGAGGAAGGATGCGGAGAGAGAGGTATCCGTTCATCCGGAGGAGCAAGCATCTCTCGGTCCGGCCGCTTTTCTTGCGTTGCGGGCGGAGGAGGAGCCCTGGCTGCCCGAATGTTTTGTCCCGCCGCCGGAATTTGACCGCATGTCAGATCCCCGCCGCTCCGTGATCATTTTCGGGGACCCAGGCAGTGGTAAGACAGCCGTGCATCGGATGTTAGAGGCCATCAGTCTCGGCACCGACGGTAAGCCCTTACGTCTTCTGGTCCACTGGAGACCCGCTCTGCCGATTTCCGTGGCGGAGGCAGGCCTGGATTGGGTCAAGGCTATGGTGGGTCACATCCTGGATGCCTGTGCGGATGCCCTGATCCACCATCTGGCCTGCTATCCCCGGGATTATCAGGGGGCCCCTGCCTGGGCCCAGGCCCGTTTTGTCTGGTTTATCCATCGCCACACTCGGGGTAATCCCGCCCTCCGCTGGGGGCCACTGGCAGAGGGAGATAGCCCTGGCGCTTCCCTGGTTCGCCAAATCCTGAACAGCCCGGCCGATGACATCCTTTACCCAGATGCCCATCCTGAATATGTGATCTCGGAATTGGTCAATGCGCTGAAAGCGATAGATATGGAAGGCATCTGGGTTCTGACCGATGGGCTGGAAGGCTGGGCGGAAATGGCCTTTGACCGCCTGTGTGCTGGCCTGAAAGCGTTTCTATCCACTCTCTCCCTCTTTGACCCGTCTGGCCTTGTCTATAAAATCTGTGCACCCTCCGAGTTGGAACCGGTGCTCAGCCATGCCGGAGGACTGATACGACGGCGCGTGGATGGTATCCACCTCTGCTGGGATCCTCCAACTCTTCGCCAATTGGTAGAACGTCGCCTGTCCTTCGCGTTTGGGCGAGAGTCTTTTCCATTGAAAGAACTTTGCATAGATTCCGGGTTACCGGTATGGCTGGAAAAGGTGGGGGGAGCCTCTCCCCGGGAATGGCTGGACCAGGTGACGGGGCTGGTGGAGTATTACACGACCCATTCCTGGAACAGGCCCATTGATGAGGACACCTGGAAGAGACTACGGCTTCAACGTCCCCCGCGCCTCTACCTGGACGACGAACGACGTCGGGTGATCGTGGGAGGCCGCTGCGTTAACCTGGAAGACCTGCCCGCAAAAGCGTACGAAATGCTCCGCTATCTCTACCAGCGAAGCGGTGCTGTCGTCACCAAAGCCGAATTGTATTTTCGGATATACCGGGGGCTGGATCGGATTCCCCGTCCGGGAGATAAGGAGTACGAAGCACCTAAAGAATATACCGGCCTCATAGATACCAACCTCTGGCGATTACGGCAGGCGATAGAGCCGGATCCCAGCGCCCCGGTACTTCTCGTCACCCGTCGGGGCCACGGCGTGGTCCTCCAGGCCCGCTGGTGAGAAATCTGTGAGGTGATGGTGAGCAAATATAGATGAAACTGCAAGCGCGGGAAGCCGGATGGGGCTTGCGTTTTTCACAAATCACGCCATAATGTTGTCAGTTTCAAGGAAACCAGCGAGGCTAAGAATATGCCATTTTTACTAAATAGCTCATCCCTGTTGAGTCCGGAATAGCGTCCTTCTCTCCATCCTTCACTTCCGCTTCCACGATTCCTATGGCTTCCTCAACCCCTGCTCTCCACCAGACGCCGGACTCGTCTGGGGTGCCCGAATGGTTGAGGTGGGCCGGGTTTCGGTTTGACCCGTTCGGTCCGTTGGACGCAGCCGCTGACCCTCACCTCAGCGAGTACCTGGTCGGGCACGAGGTCTTCGCGCGCGTTTGGGGAGATGGGATTTCCTGGGTTTTTGCCCCGGCAGGCGGTGGAAAGACCGCCCTGCGTATCAGCGTGATGCAGACCTGCTGGATTGGTCAGGAGACCAACCGCCCCTTCCCTATCCCCTACGTGCCCCCCTTTCTCGCCTGGGGGCATGCGCGTCCATCGGAAGAAGAGCACCTGATGGCCCTGACTCGCTCGGGCGCCAGGGCGCTCTTTCTGGCAATGGCCCACCGGCCCCATTGGTTCTTTCGGCTGGACGTTTCTGAGCGACAAGATATAGCAAACCTTTTCCAGTGGAACCTCTCCGGGCCCCTTTCCGTATATCTCAACCTATGCCGCCAGAGCCGCCAAATTTCTCCCCTCCGAGAGGTACTGGATCCGACGTTCGTCATGCGCGATCCGCCCGATGAGGTCACACTCCAGCAATGGTGTGACGAATTGGAATCCGCTCTGGCGTTTCAACCTGCCCCGCCTCCTGCAGAGCGTTGGGCCCATCTGCTGGCTGTGCTCAAGATGCTGGGCTTCCCGTCTGTATACATTCTGGCCGACGGTTTTGACGGCGCGCCGGAGACCATAGACAACCCGATGATGATTGTGGATTGCATGAGGCCTCTATTGCACCGGGCTGAAAAATGGGCCCAGGATAACGTCTTCCTGAAGGCATTTCTGCCCACAGAAACCTTCCCCCTTTTGGCTGAACAGTTCCCCCTTCTCCTCTCTGACCACGTCGCAGTGATTCATTGGACGCCGGACTTGCTGGCAGAAATCATACGCCGCAGAGTTTATGTTGCCAGTGGGGGGAACTTCGGGAGTTTGGACGCGGTGGCTTCCCCCGCGCTCCGAGATGTGGAGACCGCTCTTGCCAGATCGGTGATGCCCCTTCCGCGAGAAATGCTGGTCCTTACCCGACAGGTCATTGAAGAACATGTCCGGCGAGAAGGGGCTGAAGGACTTCTGACAGGCGAAGACGTAGAAGCAGCCATTTTACAATATACTCAAGGAAACCTGCTGCTTACCAGAACCGCGCGGTAATTAATTTAAAAAAGAAAGGGGGCCCCCCGATGAGCGCCGTTCAGTTGCTTCCTTACTCGCCAAGACTTTTCGTTAATCGCGAACAGGAATTGCAGATGTTAGAAGAAAGGGTGCAAGCCCTTAAGGAGGGCCGGGATGGGCATAGAGTGCTGATCCTTTCGGGAGAGCGGGGAATCGGCAAGACATGGCTTCGGTCCCATTTTGAACATCAACTCAGCCAGGAGCGGATACCCGTTGTCCGGTTAGATCTGAAGGAATACGCCGGAAAGGACCCGGCCTGGGCTGTCGCCGACATCCTTCAGCGGGTGAGCATAGAAACCGGCGGCCCCAGGGAACGTCTTGGCGCAGACCTGGCGGAGATGAGCCGGACGGTATTCCGGCATCTCCAGAAATTCCTCCAGCAGCCATTGGTCGTGATCGTAGATCATGTCTATGAGTCAGACTGGGCTCTGCTTCCTTTGTTGGAGGATTATCTTCTGGGGCCTCTCGCCGCGGAACGGCGCGTCCTGCTTCTCCTTACCGGACGAGGAAGGCTCTACCCATGGAAGAACCCGGAGTTGAGTACCCTGGCAGTTCCCCTGGGGAAACCGGAGTTGGAGCCTTTTGACCCACTGTTTACGAAAGATCAATTAAAACGCCAGGCACCATCGCAAGCCCACCGCGCTGATGAAATTTATGAACTCACTGGCGGAAACCCTCTCGCCAATTACCTGGTAGCCGCCTACAGCCTGGATCAGGCAGTGGAAGGATTGCTGGAACCCGTGCCTGAAGAGCGGCGGCGGACGGTACGGGAATATTTGGAAGCACTTTGTGTGTTGCGCGCTTTTGACGAGGAACGAATCCCGGATATGCTGGCAACGTATTATGATAACGATTCGTACCGCCAATGGACGTATGCCCGGTCCCGACGGGTACGGGAAGAACTGATTCGCTGGGGACTGGCGCGCTGGGATGCAGAGCAGCGCGGCTATGTGATGGATCGGATCGTCCGGCAACTGATAGAGCGATACCTCCAAACGCAAAAGCCGGAATTGTGGCGTCGTCTTCATCAAACGGCTTATCAACTATACCAGCAGTGGGCAAACAATTATCCGGCAACCCGTGAACGGTGGTTGGAAGAGGCGGAATACCATCGGCAACGCCTGCAGGAGTACGGCTCTCTTCCCTCGCGATCCGAAAACATCAGCGCGGCCGACAGGAGGATACTATGACCCCCATCGCTATCGCCTCACAAGAAGAGCAGTACCTGAGCCCCATCGCCACTGCTGAACTGGTGGGAAGAGAAAAAGAGATTGCACAGGTCCTGGATACCATCCGGAAGGGAGGGCGATCGATCGTCTATATTACCGGTGTGGGCGGCATTGGCAAGACCCGGCTGCTCCAGCACCTCCTTAAAACACTGTCTGAGCAGCCCACTCTGCGCGTCGCCGCAAGGCCGGTAGATATGTACCACACTGTAAATCATACAGTGGAGGGGCTGATTCAAGCCATCCAGGAGGTACTGGCCCCGGACGGAACAGGGTTTGAGCACTACCGGGAGGAGCGTGAGAAATTGTATCAAATCACCCGGGAAGAACGAGCCCAATGGCAGGAACAAAGAAACAAAGTGATCCGGGCATTTCTGGAGGATTTGAATGGCATTTCCCGGGCGACCCCGGTCGTGCTGGCGCTGGACACCGTGGAGAGGCTCTTCTTGCAGGAGGATCCCGTTGCCTCCCGCCTGGGGATTCCTACAGCGCGTGCTCTTGTGTATGACTGGCTGCTGAAAGAGTTTCTCCCCAGCGCGGTGAACACCGCTGTGCTCCTGGCCGGGCGTCCGGTTCCAATCCCTGTGGAGCAAGAGTTGGGCAGGACAGGTACTTTTTGCTCCATCGTCCTCTCCGGCCTGACGGAAGAGGAAACCCTGGAGTACTTTGAAAAGTTGGTATCCACTCTCCAGGCCAGCGACAACCACCGGGATCGCTTCGTGGCGGAGCGGATCCACCAGTGGAATGAGACATTTCGCCGGATGCTCTTCCACGCGCTGAAGGACGACGGGACGATCCGCCCGATTCTTCTGGCCCTGGCCATTGACCATCTGGCCATCAGCGGTGAACCGTTCCAGGCAGCACAATCCCTGACAGAAGCACAAAAGTTGAGCCCTGAAGAGCGTCAACGAAATCAGCGGGAATTGCTGCAAAGGGTTCAGACGCTGATTCGCCAGTCCCTTTCTCCTCTCGGAGGCTTCATTGAGGTGATGGGCTGGCTGCGTAAAGGGGCTGATGCGGAATTGCTGGCGATGCTTTTGGAGGCAGAAGAGGCGGAAGTCATAGAGGCCTGCAAGTGGGCCCGGGAACTATCTTTTGTCAAAACTCGCCCGGCCGACCAGCGGCTCTTCCTGCACGATGAGATGTACGCCTTGCTTCGCGACCCCCGTGAGGCCGTTCCATTGAGGATATTCCGATCCTTGAAAGCCTACTATTCTCAACGGTTAGATCGGATTCGTGAAGAGATCGCTGGAATCTATAAATCGGCTGAGCCCAATCTCCCTGATTTTGGGGAGATTTACGGGCCCTCAACTCGCCTGCGGGACACCCTTGCTGAGAATCTCCATTACACTCTGCGGCACAATGCCCAGGGGGGCTTCCAGGAATACCTTCGGCTGGCGGAAGAAGCCCTCTCCATCGGTGATGAAATGCTGGACATCCAGTTAAGGGCGGAGTTGCTGGACTTCTGGCGAGAACGGGACCCGCAGGACCGGGAAGCCATTGTAGATGGAATCCAACGGGCCGATTTCCTGGCCGACGCGTCAGTTCGCTGGGTGAAGCGGTTGATCGCCGCCGGACAATACGAAGAGGCCCTGAGAGTGACCCGCCGCCTGCGGGAGGACGCCAGCGACCTGATCGAACAGGGCGGAGAGATAGCCGTGACCGAACTGAACCTGGCCGAAGCGCTCCTGATGACCTATCAGGGGAACCTGCAGGAGGCGGAGCATTTGCTTTCCCGGGTAAAGGCGAAAGTAGAGGCACTTCCCTCATCAGAAGCCACGATTCGCTGGAATATCATCAGAGGCCAACTGTATAATACCCTGGGATACCTGCGGCGCGTGCAGGGGCAATTTATCGCAGCAGCGGAGATGTACTGGCGGGCCCTCCCTTATTGGAGAGGCCTGAATATGGAAATGGAGCAGGCCAACACCCTGACCAACCTGGCTTTTGCTCTGATGTTAAGGGGAGCATTCGTTGCAGCCCGAATTCACGCACGGGATGCCCTGGGCCTCCGTAAGAAACACGGATTACCGGCCAGGGTGGCCCTCACGTTGAATACCCTCGCCGGGATAGAGATTTATGCTGGAGAATACCGGGAAGCGGAAACGTATGCTCTTCAGGCATTGGCGATTGCCCAGCAAACACAATTCCCACGAGGAGAAGGGCTGGCGCATCTCTCTCTGGCGGCATGTTACCGGTTTATGAGCGAACCCCCCTGCCCGGAGCAGGAGCGGGTCCGCCTTCTGCAGAAATCCCTGGAGCACAGCCAGAGGGCCTTTGAGATTTTCTCCCAAGAACCGAGGGAACCCGAACGGTTGGTCGCCGCCCTCTATGAGAAAGGGATTACCCACCGTGAGTTCTGTCGTTTCCCATCCCCTGATGTTGACCTGCAGACACACAGGGTAGCAGCCGAAAAAGCGCTGCGGCAATCTATGGAAATGGCCCGGGAAAACGGCTTCTGGGCGCAGTACCTGGACGGAGCGCTGGGACTGGCCTGGATGTACTATTATGCTCAGGATGCAGCTCTGGACCAGCACCTGCAGACCATAGAACAGGAGGTCCGGCAACAATTTGCTTCCTACCTGATTACTCCATCCTCCTTCCCTCAGGTCCGGGAAGATACAGTCCTGGGTATCTTCGCTCAACTGGCCCGCATGCACGTGCTGAAAGGAGTGCGGGCCATGGACGCTTTTGAACGCTCGGGGAAAGCCCCCCCCTATCCTGATCTGCAGGCCGCGGCACAAGAATTCGCCCTGGCGCTGGAGTACGACAAATTGATCGCGGATGACTTCCGCGACATGCGCCGGGCGCTCCGGGTGATTCACGAACGCCTGAAGAGGCTCAATGCTCGTGAGTTGAAAGCCATTTATGATGCCGTTTCCGAGATGGCTGCAATGTATCGGAGAGACCGCGAGGAATGGTATTTCTGGCATCAGTTGCAGATCCTGTTTGGTCCCTACGATGTTCTCAGTACCCTGGCCGCATAAGATCCGGCGGTACAGGATGGCCGATCAGAATTCCCTGATCGGGACTATCAACGCCGTCTGCGCCGAGGGGATGATGCGCACGCCCCGCTTTGAACCCACCCCGGCCTG
>JAGHZG010000038.1 GCA_017743275.1 Chloroflexota bacterium
CTTACTACTGCTTCTGAACGTGCCAGGCACTTTCAGAAGTGCCTGGCACGTTCTCCGCTGAATAGTTACCGGAGAGATTGGGTAATTCCCTACCCGCTGTCATTGTGAGGGGGCGTAGCCACCGGTAGTTGCGTTCTCTCACGGTTCCGCCAGCCGGGAAACCACCTCTATCCCCTGATGGAGCATCTTGTGCACCGGACAGTGGCGAGAAATCAGCAGTAACTTCTGACGCTCCTGCGGGGTCAGATGGCCCCTGAGGGTGATGTCCTCCACGATCTGCTCCCGGTATTCCTCTATCGCCTCGCAATCCCGGCAGTCGTCAGCGAAGACGCGCTCGTACCAGAGGCGCAGTTCCACCTCCTGCAGGTCCACGCCGTGATTCCGGGCATAGGTGTGCAGGACAATGGCGGTGCAGGTCGCCAGTCCCGCCAGGAGCATCCCGTAGGGAGTCAGGTGATAGATATGCTCCACCGGATGCAACTGCGGGTCGTCCGGGCGGTGCGGGTCCGGGGCCAGGATTTCGGTCTGAAAGTCGCGGTTCTGGCGGACAACGATTTGCTCGCTCACGGGTCCCTCCGGAACGGCACTCCGCTAATACCAACTGTGTTTGTTACGGCCACTTTGTCCGACGGTTTACCGTCGGGCTCAATCTGCAAAGCCCCCTTCGGGGGCTAAAAATAGACCGAAGGGCTTCGTATGATGAGCCCAGACGTTTACGTCCGGGCAAGGGGCGCGACTGGAACAAACGCAAAACGGCACTCCGCTATCGCTCCGTGCCTCACTACGAACGGATACGCGTTGGTAGTCAGCGACACGGCGAAGCGGCAACGCGTGGACTACGAACGCCCGGAGAGGCGGCGGATCTGCGCCTTCAGCCAGCGGGCGTGCTGCATCTCGTCTTCCATATTATGAGTAAGCAGTTCCACCGTCTCGTCGTCGTCCATAATGGCCGCGATCTGGTTAGCGTAGTCCCGAATGGCCTGCTGCTCCTCGGAGAGTTCCAGTCGCAGCATCTCCACTGGGTCGGCCTGGGCCGTGGCCGCGCCGACGGCCCGCCCGGTCACCGTTTCCAGACCACCCGGCTCCGCCGGAGTGCCCCCCAGAGCCCGGATGCGATCCGTCAGATCGCGGGCATGGCGTTGCTCCACGGCCAGAATAGCCCGGATGCCCTCGCTCAGCGGGTCGTCGGCCAGGGCCCGCGCGTGAGCGGCGTAGATTTCTATCGCGGCCAGTTCCGACCGCAGGTCATAGTTCAGGGCCTCCAGAATCTCTTCCCGGTTCATTGGGTCACCTCCTCGCTGACAAACAGGACTGGGATGGGGGAACGACGCTGCACCCGGGCGGGGACGTTGCCCTGCAGCCAGCGGCTCAGCAGCGACTTCCGCAGGTTGGGAAGGACGATGAGGTCGCAATGGGCCTGGGCCGCGTATTCCAGAATCGCCTCGTCCTCCGGGCGGGGGCTGAAGAGCACCGCCGTCTGAACGGGAATTCCCCGTTCCCGCATCTCCGCTTCCAGGCGGCGGAAGTAGTTCTCCGCCTCCTCTTTGCGCCGGGCGCCCCGCGAGCCCACCTCCACCTGAATCTGCTGGAAAAAGTACTCGTCCGAGGAGATGATGGGGATGATATGGATCAGGTGGAGTTCCGCGTTCAGGGCGGAAGCCAGGCGGGTGGCATGCCAGAGGTGAGATTCCCCTCCACCCTCCCGTTCCAGTGGGACCAGAATCCGCTGATACATCGCGCACCTCCGAAGAACGGGCCGGGCATCTGCGGCAGATGCCCGGCCCGTGGTTTACGTCTTCAGCGCTTCGGCCCGGCGGGCCAGCAGGTCGTCTATCTCCGCCAGGACCTCCGGCGGCAGGGTCCAATCCGCCGCAGGGGCCGTCTGCTCTATCTGGTCGGGGCGCCGCGCGCCGACAATGGCCGCGGTCACCTCCGGGCGGCGCAGGGTCCAGGCGATGGCCAACTGGGAGACGGTCCGGCCGTAGCGGGCGGCGATGGCCTTCAGGCCCTCCACCAGCATCAGGTTAGCGCTCAGTTCCGGCTCCTGCAGGTGGCCGCTGTACTTTTTGCGCCAGTCATCATCGGGCAGAGAAGCGGCCCACTGGGGGGAGAACTTCTCCGTCAGCACGCCCGAAGCCATGGGGCTGTAGACGATGACGCCGATGTGGTTGGCCGCGCAGAAGGGGAGAATTTCGGTCTCAATGTCCCGCCGGAGCATGTTGTACGGCGGCTGCAGGGACGCGATGGGATGGATGGGCTGGATGCGCTTCATCTGCTCCACGCTGAAGTTGGAGACGCCCGCGTAGCGGACTTTCCCCTCTCGGACCAGGTCGGCGATGGTCGCCCAGGCTTCCTCTATGTCCTCGTCGGGGTTGGGCCAGTGAATCTGATAGAGGTCAATGACGTCCACGCCCAGGCGGCGCAAACTGGCCTCCACTTCCCGACGGACGCTCCAGGCCTTCAGACGCCCGTAGGGGGTGGTGCTCCCCTCGTCCCAGACCAGGCCACACTTGGTGGCGATGACCACCTGGTCGCGCCGGCCGCGGATGGCCTTGCCGACGATCTCCTCGGAGTGGCCCAGGCCGTAGACGGCGGCGGTGTCTATCCAGTTGATGCCCAGGTCCAGGGCCCGCTGGATAGTGCGGATGGAGTCGGCATCGTCCTGGGGGCCCCAGCCGTAGGCCCACCCCCCACCGCCGATGGCCCATGTCCCCAGGCCGACGGTGGTCAGATGCAGGTCGGTATAACCCAGTTTTCGGGTTTGCATCGTTCCTCCTTCTTCGTTTACCACAAAGACACGAAGACACGAAGAATCAAGAATCAAAGAATCAGAGAATCATTTGGTGTCTTCGTGTCTTCGTGGTTACATAAATCGTTCAAACTAAAACGTGAAACGTAAAGCGTAAGGGCGTGTTTATGTCTTCGTGTCTTCGTGGTTACATAAATCGTTCAAACCGGTCCCGTTTCGCCTTGCAGATGGGGCAGACGGCGGGGGGCTGCTCCCGCGCGCAGAGATAGCCGCAGACCCGGCAGCGCCAGACAGGAAGAGGGAGTTCAGTGACGGAGACGGCGGGAGTGCGGGGCGCGCGCTCCTGGGGCCGCTGGCCCTCCGGTGGGCGGCGTTCGGGGATAGACTGCAGGGGGCGCTCCCCGCGCAGGACCTCCTCGGAGACGTAGAGGGCACAGTAGCAGGCCCCCCAATCCAGCAGGTCGGGGTCCCGATAGTCGCAGGGGCAGATGATGTCCAGGTCCTTCTCCTTGTCGCCCGTCGCCAGGCGGCAGGGGCAGGCCCAGTAGCCATAGCGGGCCTCGTTGATCAGCAAACCCTCCACCAGCCCCAGGGTGAACTCCCGATCCGGGTTCAGGTGGTAGCCAGCGGCCTCGGCCTCCTCGTACAGTCGCTGATAGAGAGCCTCCACCTTCTCGCGCGGAATCTCAATCATAGTCCCAGGGCCTCCTGCATTTCTTCGGGTCGGTAGCCAATAATGCAGCGTCGGTTGTCTATGACCAGAGTGGGGAAGGAGACGGACGGGTTCCAGCGGCGCACCTGTTCCACCACCGCCTCCCGCTCCGCCCCCTGCAGCAGGTCCACATAGACAACATCAAAGGCCACGTCGTTGCTCTCCAGGAACTGACGGGTCCGCCTGCACCAGATACAGGTGGAGAGGCCGTAGAAGAGCACATGGTGCCGGTTGCGGGAACCGGGTACGGTTTCGCGAGCCTGCATTCGTCCCTCCTTTACCTACCACTTGCTGGCAATCTGGGGGTCAATATTGCCAGGGCCGCCGCACTCCGGGATGTAGCAGGTGGCGTCCACGAAGATGCACTTCTGGCCACAACTGGGGCAGACCTCCGGCGGCTGCACGGCCTGCAGGGTGTAGCCGCAGTTGGAGCATTTCCACCAGGGTTGGGGTTCGTCCATGGTTCTCCTTTCAGGATGCAAGAAGCAAGATGCAAGAAGCAAGATGCAAGAAGCAAGATGCAAGAAGCAAGATGCAAGATGCAGGATGCAGGATTAGATGAACAGGGTGATCTGGGAGCCGCGGGCTTCCTGGATGTAGGTACCGACGGCGCCGTAGGCGTCTATCCAATCTTCCCGCAGGTCCTCCCGGCGGATGCCCATAATTTCCATCGTCATATCGCAGGCGATGACCTTGCCACCCAGTTCCTTGAAATCCCGCATCAGCCGCTCCAGAGTGGTGACGTTGGCCTTTTTCATCCGCTGTTTCACCATCCACTTCCCCAGGCCCAGGAAGTGCATTTTGGAGAGGGGGCCTTTCTCCAGACCGCTCTTCTTGAGCCGCTGGAGCCCCCAGAAGGTGAAGTAGATGGACGCCTCCATTCCCATCGCCAGCGCGCCGGAGCCGATGATCAGCGCGCTGTACACCTTGTCCATATCCCCGCTGTGCAGGATGATGGTGACCCGTTCGGGCCGCTGCAGTTCTGTATTCATGTTTCCTCCTCCGGCGGCCTCATTCGCAGCAACCGCAGGGCCTGGAGGGGGGCGTGGAGGGCTCCCCGATGCCCAGCAGCGCGGCCAGACGGGCGAGGTTAAACCCGACCACCACATCTTCTCCGACGCGCACTACCGGGGTGGCCATCACCCCCAATTCCTCCAGTTCATGCATGGCCACCGCATCTTCCACAACATCCCGTTCCACGTAGGTAATGCCGTTCTCGGAAAGGAACCCTTTCACCCGGTCGCAGAAGAGTCAACCTTTCTGGGTATAGAGAACAACCCCCTGTTCCGGCATAGCACCCCCTATCGGCGGATCCGGATGGTCCAATCGGTTTCGGTCCCTTCCACGCTGAGGAGTTCCAGCCCCAGGGCCCGCACCGCCATGGGGATTTCCTCCCGCGAGGCGGGATGGGTACCGATGACGACGATGACGTCTCCCGGCTGGGCCTGGCGGATGGCCTTGCGGGTCTCCACCAGGGGCACCGGGCAGGTCTCTCCCCGGCAGTCTACCAGAATCTCGGCCATTTTGTCCTCCCTGAACACATCTACCACAAAGACACGAAGACACAAAGTTTTTAAAATTTTTCGCAATTACCTACCCTGACCCGTTTGCAGATGATGTAGCGCAGGCTTTAGCCTGCGGTGTAGCGTAGCCTGCGAATACAGGCCTGGCGGCCTGCGCTACAAGGGCACACCTTCGCCGTCGTCTTTTAATGGCGCTTGCCCAGAGACCCCCTGCAGGTAATCATTTATGTCTTGGTGTCCTCGTGGTTATAATCCTTATCCAGCGAACTCCACGATGACCTGCCTGACATCCCAGCGGTGGCCCAGTTTCTCCTCAATGTCTTCCTTCATCACGGGGGCGAACTGATGGTCGGGCGGCAGGTCCAGCACCACCCGCACCACACCGTCTTGGACCTCAATTTCCTTGACCAGTTTCGTGCGGACGATGTCCAGGCCGACGACGGGGTTCATAACGTGCTTCAGGCGCTTGCGGACAAACTCCACGGTGGTGGGCTGGCGCTCCTTGACCAGGCCGTGCCGCTCCTCGTAGTTCTCAATCGCCGCGTGCAGGCCGTCCACGGCAAGGACAGCGCAGTGGGTCTTGAGGGGCGGCAGTCCGCCCAGGGCGCGGGATGCTTCTTCCCAGGTGATTTTCTTCGCTTCCTCCAGCGTTTTCCCCTTCGCCAGTTCGGTGATGATGGAGCCCGTAGCAATGTTGGACGCGCAACCGTAGGACTCAAACTTGATGTCGGTAATGACCTGGGTTTCCGGGTCCACTTTCAGATAGACCGCGACCATATCGCCGCAGGCGGGGCTCCCCTCCACTGCTTTCGCATCGGGGTCGTCCATTCGCCCCACGTTGCGGGGGTTGCGGAAGTGTTCCATGACAATCTCACTGTATGGCAGTGGCATATTCACCTCCGTGAAACGTAAAACTTGAAACGTGATGCGTATTCCGTGTTCCGTGCGACTTGCGTACGGGCAAGGCATGCCTCGCCCCTACCCGCTCCTCCGCTCCCCTGCTCCTCCGCTCCCCTGCTCCCCTGCGCCCCTGCTCCCTGTCACTCCTTCCCCAGCGGGCTGATGCGGCGCAGTTCCCGGACGATGTCCGCCACGGCCTCCACCACCCGGTCCACGTCCTCTTCCTTGTTGTAGCGGCCGAAGGTGAAGCGGACAGAGCCGTGGGCCCGTTCGTGGTCGCCGCCAATGCCCAGGATGACATGGCTGGCCTCCAGGGAGCGGCTGAAGCAGGCGGAGCCCGTGCTGACGGCAAAACCGCGCATATCCAGATGCAGCAGCAGCGACTCGCCCTCCACAAACCGGAAGGAGACGTTGGCGTTGTGCGGGAGCCGATGGACGGGATGACCGTTCAGTCGGGTGTGCGGCACCTCGTTCAACAGCCGCTCCAGCAGGCGGTCCCGCATCCGCTGCAGGCGGGCCGTCTCCTCCGGGGTGACCAGTTCCACCGCTCTGGCAAACCCCACAGCGCCAGGGATGTTCTCCACGCCGGGGCGCAGGTCAAACTCCTGAAAGCCGCCGTCCAGGATTTTCTTGATGGGCGTCCCCTTGCGGATGTAGAGACCGCCGATGCCCCTGGGGCCGTGGATGGTATGTGCGGAAACGGTGACCAGGTCCACCGGAATCTCCCGCACGTCCAGCGGGACGCGGGTGAAGGCGTGGGTGGCATCGGTGTGGAAGAGGACTCCCTTCTCCCGGCAGATTTCGGCGATGGCGCGGATGTCCTGAAGTGTGCCGATTTCCTGGTTGGCCGTCTGGACCGAGACCAGGATGGTCTCCGGCGTGATGGACTCCCGCAGGTGGTCCAGGTCCACCCGTCCGGTCTCGTCCACGCGGACGTAGGTGGCCCGAAAGCCCTGGCGCTCCAGAGCGCGAGCCGTATGGAGGACTGGGAAGTCCTCAATGGGGGTGGTGACGATGTGGCGGCCCTTCTTCTCCCCCAGCGCCAGCGCGACGCCCTTAATGGCCAGGTTGCTGGACTCGGTATCATCGGAGGTGAAGATGAACTCGTCGGGGTTGGCGCCCAGGGCGGCCGCGATGCGGATGCGGGCGTTATCCAGCGCCTCGCGGGCATCCAGGCCGATGGAGTAGCCGAACTGGGAGGTCGCCACAGCGTAGACGTCAAAAAAATACGGCCGCATCGCCTCCAGAACCCGCTCGTCCAGGCGGGTGGCAGCGGCGTTATCCAGGTAGACCAGATTCTCGTACACGGCGCCTCCTTGCTGAGACAGTCTGCACCTATTATATCACAGTTGGGGCATAAAGTCAATGGGTGTCTATTAAATCAGGGCTTATCAATGCTCTAACGAAAATGCTCATGGTGAGCCACGAAGCGAAGCGGAGTGGCGTCCAAAGGGCCCGGAACGGCACTTCGCTGGCGCTTCGTGCCTGACTACGAACGAACAAGATTAGAGCGCTGATAAGCCCTGTATTAAATTTGTGTTAGAAAGGGGAGACGATTCCACTTTCAGCGCACTCCGGTCAGGCGACGATAGAGGTCAGGGAAGGTGGCGGGGTCGGTGTCGGCCGTGGGGGCATCGTAGGCCACCCGGCCTCGGGAGAGAACGACGATCCGGTTCCCCACCGCCAGCCCGCGCTCCAGGTCGTGGGTGGTCAGGAGGATGGTGCACCCTTCGCCCACCAGTTCGCTCAGGAGGGCACTCAACGCATCGGTCGCCTGGGGGTCCAGGCCGGTGTACGGCTCGTCCAGCAGGAGGATGGACGGACGATGGAGGACGGCGCGCGCCACGGCCAGCCGCTGTTGCATCCCCCGGGAGAAGGTCCGCACCAGGTCGTGGCGGCGGTCGGCGAGGCCCACCTGTTCCAGAAGTTCGTCAATGCGGGCCGACGGGTCGGAGAGGCCGTAGAGGCGGGCATAGAAGCGCAGGTTCTGCTCGGCGGTCAGGTCATCGTAGAGGAGCGTCCGATGGGAGAGAAAGCCGATGCGGCGGCGGACCTCCGGCCCTGCCTGCGCCGGGTCCAGTCCGGCGATGCGGACGGTGCCGGAGGTGGGGCGGGTGAGGGTCGCCAGAATGCGCAGCAGGGTGGTTTTACCGGCCCCGTTGGGCCCTACCAGGGTAACGAATTCCCCCGCGCCGATAGAAAGGGTCACCCCTGCCAGGGCGGTGTGGGGGCCGAAGGATTTGGTGAGGTTCACACTCTCAACGCCACTCATAGCCACATTGGTTACATATCCACCGTTTTTTCAGGAAGAGGAGGGGGAAACCCAAGAGCAGCCAGGAAAGGAAGACCCACCGGGAGGAAAACCGCCGGTACTGGATGTTCGTTGATCCGCAGAGGGGGCACCGTTCCTCCTCCGGCACTTCTGCTTCTTCTTCCAGGCCCAGAATCCTTCGGGCTGCTTCCAGGTCCGACTCCCGGACCTGCAACTTTACGCCCTGCAGGGCCCGGGAGTAGAGCCAGTTCGCGGTGACGGTATACTCGTCGGCGACGAAGGCCCATATTCCTTCGGCCTCCAACAGCCCTTTTGCGACGTAGGCCTCCGGGGCCTGGCTGAACCCGGCAACGGTCACCAGGTTGTGCCGGATGCCCATCTCCTTTTCCAGAGCCGTCAGATTATCGGCAGCCTCGGCCATCCCGGGCTGCATCTCCCGAGCCCGCCGATACGACTCCATTGCTTCTTCGTCGCGGCCCAATTCTTCCAGCAGAACCCCCCGCAGGTTGTAGGCATCAGCCAGATACGCCCGGAGCCCCTCAATGGCCCTCTCGCACCACTCCAGGGCGTATCCATACTCACCCTGTTCCTCCCAGTACTCGGCCGCGGAGAGGCTCCTTTCAATCTCTGCCAGCGACTCTTCCGTGCTCTTCGGTTCTTCCGACACTATGGACTGCTCCAGGTAGGCTTATCAATGCTCGGGATGGTTCAACTTTCCGGGGAAAGGTAACTACCTGCCCTGATCGGTTTGCCGATGACGTAGCGCAGGCCACGAATGTTCTTGTGCTTCTATGAAACTTTGTCAGCCTGCATGCAGGCCTGGCGGCCTGCGCTACAGGGGTATGCCTTTGCCAGCGTCTTTTATTGAGATTCGCCTTGCTATAGTAACAAATTTGAGGGGCGGTTTCCCTCGG
>JAGHZG010000039.1 GCA_017743275.1 Chloroflexota bacterium
CGTAAAACGTAAGTTGAACAACCATCCCACAACCCGAACAAGGAGGAACCTATGCCCGTCAAGCGAGTCTATCCGGTCCCCAGTGACATTGAGATCGCCCAGATGGCCGAATTGATTCCCATTGTGGAGATCGCTGCCCAGATCGGCCTTAGCGAGGACGACCTGGACCTTTATGGCAAGTGGAAGGCCAAGGTCCATCTGGACGTCCTGCACCGGCTGAAGGACCGGCCCAACGGCAAGTACGTGGATGTGACGGCCATCACACCGACCCCGCTGGGGGAGGGGAAGACCGTCACCACCATCGGCACCAGCCTGGGACTGGCCTACATCGGCAAAAAGGTCATCACCTGTATCCGCCAGCCTTCTATGGGTCCGACCTTTGGCATCAAGGGCGGCGCGGCCGGCGGCGGCTACTCCCAGGTGGTGCCCATGGAGGACTTCAACCTCCACCTGACCGGCGACATCCATGCGGTCGGCGTGGCCCACAACCTGCTGGCGGCGGCCATTGATGCCCGCATTCTCCACGAGATGGAGATGACCGACGAGCAACTGGCGAAGTTCTGCCCGGAGATTCCCCGCCTGAACATTGACCCCAATTCCATCCTCTGGAACCGGGTGGTGGATGTGAGCGACCGGGCACTGCGCAATATCGTCATCGGTCTGCAGGCCGGGCAGGCCGGTAAGCCGCTGCCGGAGGGAGCGGGCACGCTGCGGGAGTTGGTGGCCCATCTCCCCTACGGCACCGACGGCGTCCCCCGCATCACTGGCTACGATATCACCGTTGCCTCGGAGATTATGGCCATCCTGGCGCTGGTGGACGGCTACAAGGGGCTGGCGGACCTGCGGGAGCGGCTGGGCCGCATCGTCTGGGGCTTCAGCAAGGACGGGCGCCCGCTGACCGCCGAGGACCTCAAAGTGGCCGGCGCGATGACCGTCCTGCTGAAGGACGCGCTGATGCCCACCCTGATGCAGACGCTGGAGGGCACCCCGGCCTTCGTCCACACCGGGCCGTTCGCCAACATTGCCCACGGCAACTCCTCCATCATCGCCGACCAGATCGCCCTCAAACTGGTGGGGCCGGATGGCTTCGTGGTCACCGAGTCCGGCTTCGGCGCCGACTGCGGCATGGAGAAGTTCTTCAACATCAAGTGCCGCTACTCCGGCCTCATCCCCAACTGCGTCGTCCTGGTCTGCTCCATCCGGGCGCTGAAGATGCACGGGGGCGGCCCCGAGGTGGTCCCCGGTCGGCCTCTCAGCACGGCCTACACCGAAGAAAACCTGGAACTCGTGGAGGCCGGCCTGCCCAACCTGATCCAGCACGTGGAAAACGTCCAGAAGTTCGGCGTGCCGGTGGTCGTCGCCATCAACCGCTTCAAGACGGATACCGATCGGGAAATCGGCATTGTCCGAGAAGCGGCGATGAAGGCCGGTGCCTTTGACTGCGTGGTCAGCGAGGTGTGGGCCAAGGGCGGCGAGGGCGGCGCCGCGCTGGCCGAGGCGGTGGTCCGGGCCTGCGAGCAGCCCAGCCAGTTCCGCTTCCTCTACCCGGACGAGTTCTCCATTAAGGAGAAAATTGAGACCATCGCCCGGGAGATTTATCGGGCCGACGGGGTGGACTACATGCCGGAGGCGGAGCGGAAGATTGAACTCTACACCGCGCAGGGCTACGACAGATTCCCGCTCTGCATGGCCAAGACCCACCTCTCCTTCAGCCACGACCCGAAACTGAAGGGGGCGCCGCGCGGCTGGCGGCTGCCCATCCGGGACATCCGCGCCAGCGTCGGCGCGGGCTTCCTCTACCCGCTCTGCGGCGCGATGCGGACGATGCCCGGTCTGCCCAGCCGGCCGGCCTTCGTGGATGTGGACATTGACCTGGCGACGGGCAAAGTGAAGGGGCTGTTCTAATCCCCAGCGTCCCCGGTACGGTGGCGGGCGGAGGCAACTCCCCCGCCACCCACCAGGACGCAATAAGTAATGCGTAATGCGTAATACGTGATGAGGAGGTGAGATAATGGAGAAAGTGGTTCTGGATGTGCCGCTCTTGTGGGCCGACCACCACGTCCTGAAGGTCCGCCAGGCGCTGACCCAACTGGACGGGGTGGAGGACGTCTACGCCAGTTCGGCCTGGAAGCAGGTGCTGGTGAAGTACGACCCGGCGAAGGTGGACCGCGCCCGAATTGAGCAGGTGCTGGCCCAGGCCGGGTACCCAGTGGGCCAGGGCCAGACCCCCATCCTGGTGGAGCCCACCGAGAAGCGACGCGACCCCCGCTGGGGCGCGATGGACTTCCGGATGAGCCAGACCTATCGGGCCGACATTGAGATGTCCGGCGACTTCCGGAAGTGGTAGGGGAATCAAAGGAATCAAAAGAATCAAAAGAATCAGAAGAATCAGAAGAATCAGAAGAATCAGCGATTCTTTGATTCTGTGATTCTTTGATTCTATGATTCTTTGATTCTGTGATTCTGCGATTCTGTGATTCTGCGATTCTGTGATTCTGAATCCTGAGGTGGAAAAATGGCGAAGAAGAAAGTTCGTACCCCACAGGAGGCCAGCCGCGATCCGGCGGCGGTCGCTCTTCTGGAGCGAGCGCTGGAGATCGGGGCCGAGACCTGTTTCTATCGGGCGGATGAGATTACTCCCTGCCCCATCGGCGCCGAGGGCCTCTGCTGCCGCTTCTGCGCCATGGGCCCCTGCCGCCTGGTGGGCGACGTGGATATGGGCGTCTGCGGGGCGACGATTGATACCGTCGTGGCCCGCAACTTCGCCCGTGCGGTGGCCGCTGGCTCCGCTTCCCACTCCGACCACGCCCGCGACCTGGCCTACACTCTTCTGGCCGCCGCCGAAGGCCATGCCCCGGACTACAAAATCCGCGACCCCTACAAACTCTTTGAGGTGGCCCGCTACCTGGGCGTCAAGGTCGGCGACCGCCCCATCAACGAGATTGCCCGGGATGTGGCACTGGCCGCGCTGGGTGAGTTCGGCCGTGTTCAGGGCGAATTGCTCTACCTGAAGCGCGCCCCCGCCAAACGACAGAAAATCTGGCGCGACCTGGGCATTGCTCCCCGCGCGATTGACCGGGAGGTGGTGGACCTGCTCCACCGCACTCACGCGGGCAACGACCAGGACGCGGAGCATCTGCTGGACCAGGCCATGCGCTGCGCGCTGGCCGACGGCTGGGGCGGCTCCATGCTGGCCACCGACATTACCGACATCCTCTTCGGCACTCCCGCCCCCGTCCGCTCTGAGGCCAATCTGGGCGTCCTGCGGGAGGACATGGTCAACGTCATCATTCATGGCCACGAGCCCACCCTCTCCGAGATCATCGTCGCTGCCGCGCAGGACCCCGAAATCATCGCCTACGCGCAGAGCAAGGGGGCCAAAGGGGTCAACCTGGCCGGCATCTGCTGCACGGCCAACGAAGTGCTGATGCGGGAGGGTATCCCCCTGGCGGGCAACTTCCTGCAGCAGGAACTGGCCATCCTTACCGGCGCGGTAGACGCCATGGTGGTAGATGTTCAGTGCATTATGGAGGGCCTGGTCCCGCTGGCCCAGCGGTTCCACACCGCGCTGATCACCACCTCGCCCAAAGTGAGAGTCTCCGGTGCGGTGCACATAGAGTTTGATGAACACCGCGCCCTGGAGATCGCCAAACAGATCCTCCGCACGGCGATTGACCGCTTCCCGCAGCGGAGTGAGGTGTTCATTCCGGACATCCGCGCCCAGTTGGTCCCCGGCTTCTCCCACGAGTACATCAACTACGCGCTGGGCGGCACCTATCGCGGCTCCTTCCGCCCGCTGAACGACGCCATCATCGCCGGGCGCATCCGGGGCGTCGTCGCCGACATCGGCTGCAATAACGCCCGCCTCTGTCACGACGAGAACCATTACTACGTTGTCGCCGAGTTCCTCAAGAACGACGTCCTGGTGGTCCAGACCGGCTGCGGCGCCATCGCCAGCGCCAAGAAGGGCTACATGACCCCCGAGGCGGCCCTGGAGTACGCCGGGCCGGGCCTGCGGGAGGTCTGCGAGGCGGTCGGCATGCCGCCAGTGCTCCACCTGGGTGCCTGTGTGGATAACTCCCGCATCCTCACCGTCCTCTCCCAGATGGTCAGCGAGACCGGCCTGGGCGACGACATCTCCGACATCCCCGCCGTCGGCATGGCGTCCGAGTGGATGAGCGAGAAAGCGCTGGCCATCGCCACCTACTGCGTCGCTTCCGGGGCCTATGTCATCATGGGCGGCGTCCGCAACCCGGTGGCCGGAAGCCCCTATGTCAACCAACTGATCACCGAGGGCTGGGAGAAGAAGGTCGGCGGGCGGCTGGAGTTCTTGGAGGACCCGGAGGAAATCGTCCGGCGCTCCCTGGCCCACATTGACCGCAAGCGGGCGGCCCTGGGCCTGGAGGAGTACAACCCGGCCAAGTGGGGCAAGTCCGGCGACTGGCGCATCCGCGAAGTGCTGGAACTCCCGCTGGAGGAGCGGCTGCAAGCAGTCTACGGTCGGAGGTAAGGTATGTCCCGATACATTGCAACCCGAGCGATTCGCGGGGCCAATGCCATCGTCGCCGAGGCGGAGGCCCTGCTGCAGAAAGCACTGGCCGAGAAGGGGCCCGATGCCCCTGTGGCGTTTACCAATACGGCCTACTATCTGCCCGTCATCTATGGCCTGCTGGGCCATCCGGTGAGCAAAATCGGAGACCTGGTGCCCGTCATTGAGCACGCCAAGAGTCTGCTCCATCCCCCGCCGGATGAGAAGTGGTGGGTCCCGTATCTGGGGGAGACGCTGGACTGCGGGATGGCGACGCTCCTGGCCTGCGAAGCCATTGAGGGCATCCGCTTCGCCTACGGCGAGCAGCCCGAGCGGTACCCCGGCTTCCGGATGACCGGCGGCGCCGCCTTCACCAGCCCGGAGTTTGAGAAAGAAGAGGGAGGCGGCGGATACCTGAACGGCCCCATTGACGACATCCAGTTGCGTTCCTGGGGCATCCAGTTGGTGGACGGCCGGATGCCGGGCTTCGCCGCCATCGTCGGCGCGGCCCACTCCAACGCGGCGGCGGTCGCCATCGTCCGTGAACTCCAGCGGCGCAACATCCTGGTCTTCCTCTGCGGCAACGTCAACGGCCGCTCCATCATTGACCAGTTGCACGAGGAAGGGGTGGAGATGGGGTACGATACCTACATCGTTCCCTTCGGCCGGGACACCATCGCCGCCATCTACGCCCTGGGTGTGGCCAACCGCGCGGCGCTCGCTTTCGGCGGCCTCAAGCCGGGCCAGGCAAGGGAAATTCTTCTCTACAACAAGTACCGCGTCTTCGCCTTCGTCCTGGCTCTGGGCGAGGTGGATGACCTGAAGTACGCGGCGGCGGCCGGTGCCATCTCCTACGGCTTCCCCGTCATCGCCGACACCGTCATCCCTCAAATCCTGCCCACGGGTGTGACCAGATACGAACACGTCGTCTCCATGCCCTGGAACGAGATTGAGGGGGCGACGGAGGAGGAGAAGGCGGCCCGGCTGGTCCAGAAGTGCATTGAGGTCCGCGGCGTCAAGGTGAAGATCACCGAGGTGCCCATCCCCGTCCCCTACGGCTCCGCCTTTGAGGGCGAGGTCGTCCGTAAGGCCGACATGCGGGTGGAGTTCGGCGGCCGCCACAGCCGCGCCTTTGAGTACCTCCGCATGGTGCCCATGGAGGAAGTGGAGGACGGCAAGATAGAGGTCATCGGCCCCGGCTTTGAGGACGTGCCCGTCGGCGGGGCGATGGACCTGGGCATTGTGGTGGAGGTCGCCGGCCGGAAGATGCAGGAGGACTTTGAGCCGGTGCTGGAACGCCAGATTCACTACTTCATCAACGGCGCCTCCGGCGTCCAGCACATCGGTCAGCGGGACATCGCCTGGATCCGCATCTCCAAGGCGGCGGCGGAGAAAGGCTTCAACCTGCGCCACTTCGGCGACATCCTCTACGCCCGCTTCCACGCCGACTTCGGCGCCATCGTGGACAAGGTGCAGGTGAAGATCATCACCGACCCGGCGCTCCACGCCGAGTGGCTGCAGAAGGCCCGGGAGGCCTACGACCGCCGCAACCGCCGCCTGGCGGACCTGACCGACGAGGCGGTGGACACCTTCTACTCCTGCATCCTCTGCCAGTCCTTCGCCCCCACCCACTGCTGCGTCATCAGCCCCCAACGGCTGGGCCTCTGCGGTGCCTACAACTGGCTGGACTGCAAGGCGTCCTACGAGATCAACCCCACCGGACCCAACCAGCCCATCCAGAAAGGCCAGTGTCTGGACCCGGTGAAGGGCTACTTCACGGGCGTCAACGAGTACGTTCGGGTGGCCTCTCAGGGGAAGGTAGACCAGGTCGCGGTGTACTCCATTATGGAGAACCCGATGACGGCCTGCGGCTGCTTTGAGTGCATCGTCATGGTCATCCCCGAGGCCAACGGCGTGATGGTCGTCAGCCGGGAGGACCCGAGCATGACTCCTGCCGGGATGACCTTCTCCACCCTGGCCGGGATGGCCGGCGGCGGCCTGCAGACGCCGGGGGTGATGGGCGTCGGCAAGTACTACCTGACCAGCCCCAAGTTCATCTCCGCCGACGGCGGCTTCAAACGGGTGGTCTGGATGTCTTCCTTCCTCAAGCAGACGATGGCCGAGGAACTGAAGAAGGTCTGCGAGCGGGAGGGCGACCCGGACCTGTTGGATAAGATTGCCGACGAGACCATCTGCACCGACGTGGAGGGCCTGCTGGCCTATCTGACGGAGAAGGAACATCCGGCGCTGACGATGCCGCCTATCTTCTAATCCGGCTGTAGCGCAGGCCGCCAGGCCTGTATGCAGGCGAACAGCCTGCGCTGCGTTTCAGGATGAAGTCCTGCTCCGGCGGCAAAGGGGGCCGCCGTCAGCGATGGCGGTGGCCCCCTTTTGCCGAATCCGGCTTGACATTCGGGTCAGGTAGGAGTATCTTTTAAGCGTATGATGTTTCTGATCTTCAGCCACGCAAGGAGGCCTGTATGCCGGTAGAAATCCCTGTAGAACAATGGCCCGGTCGGGTCATAGAAGCGACCATCGGGGCGACCCCGGCGGAGGGGGGCACGCGCAGCCGGGTGGTGAAAGTGGGCGGTGAGAACACCCTGCCGTTCATGCTGACCGACGGCGAGATGCCCAACCCGCCCCGCATCGCCATTGAGATTGCCGACCGTCGCCCGACGGATTGGTCGCCGCTCCTCCTGGAGGCCTGGGGGGACGTGGTGGACGACCCGGCGAAGTGGGCGAAGGCCGCCGAGGAGGCCGGGGCCGACCTGGTGCTCCTGCAACTCTCCCTGACGCGCGACGGCGGCAAACCCACCACCGCCGCCGACGCGAAGGCCCTGACGCGCGCGGTCCTTCAGGCGACGGGGCTCCCCATCCTGGTCTTCGGCCCCGGCCAGGTGGACGCCGACAACGAGTTGCTGGTGGCGGTTGCCGAGGAGGCGGCGGGCGAGCGCATCGTCCTGGGCATCTGCGAGGAGAAGAACTACCGCACCATCGTCGCTGCCGCGCTGGCCAACGGTCACCTGGTCAACGGCCGCACCGCTATGGACGTCAACCTGGCCAAGCAACTGAACATCCTCATCGCCGATATGGGCCTGCCGCTGGACCGCATCATTATGGACCCGACGACGGCCGGTCTGGGCTACGGCATTGAGTACGGCTACTCGGTGATGGAGCGGTTGCGCCTGGCGGCCCTCCAGGGGGACAAGATGACCCAACTGCCCATACTGGTCACCCCGGGCTTTGAGGCCTGGCGGCAGAAGGAGGCCAAAGTCGGCCAGGGCGTGCCCGCTTCCTGGGGCGACTGGCCCCAGCGAGCGATCCTCTGGGAGACCCTGACGGCGTCCAATCTCATCCTCTCCGGCGCCGACATCCTTGTCCTGCGCCACCCGGAGACCGTGAAGCGGGTCCGAACCTTCATTGAGCGGCTGATGGCGAAGTAGCGCCGGATGTATCCGGAAAGGAGGAGGAATATGGCACTCACTGGCTTGCAAATCTATAAACTGCTCCCGCAGACCAACTGCAAGGAGTGCGGGTTTCCCACTTGCCTGGCCTTCGCCATGAAACTGGCGGCCAAGCAGGCCGAACTCTCCGCCTGCCCCTACGTCTCGGAGGAGGCCAGGGCCCAACTGGACGCCGCCGCTGCGCCGCCCATCCGTCTGGTCTCTGTGGAGGGGCCCGGGCACAAGGTGGAGGTGGGCAACGAGACGGTCCTCTTCCGCCACGAAAAGACCTTCTACCATCCGCCGGGCCTCTTCGTGCGGGTGAAGGATGCCGGGTCTCTGGAGCAGGTCAAGGGCGCGGCAAAGGAAGCGATGGACTACTCCGTTACCTACGTGGGAATGGACCTTCATCTGGACGGCATCGCAGTGGAGGCAACCTCTGGCAACCCGGAGACCTTCGCGGCGGCGGTGCAGGCGGTGCGGGAGGTCACCGACCGTCCCCTTATCCTGATGGCGTCCGACCCGGCCGTGCTGAAGGCCGGGCTGGCGGCCGCCGACGGCACCCGTCCGCTCCTCTACGCCGCCACGGCGGAGAACTGGCAGGCGGTGGCGGAAATCGCCAAAGCGGCCAACGCCCCCGTCGCCGTTCGCGCCGACTCGCTGGACGACCTGGCCGACCTGGCCGAGAAGGTGAAAGGCGCCGGCATCCAGGACATCGTGCTGGACCCCGGCGTGCGCGATCCAGCCGGGACGCTGGTCACGCTGACCCATCTGCGCCGCCTGGCGCTGAAGAAGAACTTCCGCCCGCTGGGCTTCCCCATCATCACCTTCCCCGGCGAGGGCGCGTCCGACGTTATTGAGGAAGCGCAACTGGCGGCCCAGCACATCGCCAAGTACGCGGGCTTCATCGTCCTGGACCGCTTCGCCCCGGAGATGGCCTATGCCCTGATGGCCTGGCGGGTCAACATCTACACCAACCCGCAGGAGCCCATCAAGGTCCAGCCGGGTGTCTACGAGATCAACAATCCGAAGCCCGACTCGCCGGTGATGATCACCACCAACTTCTCCATCACCTACTTCTCGGTGGCCAA
>JAGHZG010000040.1 GCA_017743275.1 Chloroflexota bacterium
ACCCGGAGCAGGTGGACATCTGGAAGACGGTCCAGGTGCTGCTGAATAAGGTCATTTATACCCCGTCGTATCTGAAGTTCTGATTCGTGATTCGTGATTCGTGATTATAATGGCAGAGGGAGCAACCTGGATCCCTTACGAGGAGTGGGAGGCGCAGGTGCCAGAGGAAATCCGGCAGGACCCTCTCTGGCAGATGGAGGCCTACCGGCTGGCGTTGTACCTCTACGACCTGGCCTGGGAGGATTGCCAGCAGTTGATGCGGGATCCCCGAGGCCGGGCCATTGCGGAGCAGTTGATCCGCAGCGCGGGCTCCATTTGCGCCAACATTGAGGAGGGCTACGGCCGGGGCATGGGCCGACAATACGCCCAGTTCCTGGGCTATTCTCTGGGTTCTACTCGGGAGACCCGCGGCTGGTATTACCGTGGTCGCCGACTCCTGGCTCCAGAGGCCATTGCCCACCGGTACCGCCTTCTTATCCAAATCACCCGCCTTCTCACGGTTGCTCACCGTCAGCAAAAAGGCTAATCCGCAATCACGAATCCGCAATCACGAATCCGCAATCACGAATCAGCAATCAGCAATCAGCAATCGGAGGAACTCCTATGACCGCGACACTCATTGACGGCAATGCTGTGGCTGCAGCGATTCACGGAGAAATCTGCGCCGAAGTAGAGGAACTGAAGACCAAATACGGCATCGTCCCCGGCCTGGCGACGGTGCTGGTGGGCACCAACCCCGCCTCTCAGTTCTACGTCCGCTCCAAGCAGAAGAAGTGCGGTGAGGTGAGCATCCGCTCTTTCGGCTACGACCTGCCGGAGACTGCCACCCAGGAGGAGGTGGAGGGACTGGTACGGGAACTGGGGGCCAACCCCGAGGTTCACGGCATCCTGGTCCAGTTGCCCCTGCCGCGCCATCTGGACGAGAAGCGGGTGCTGAGCGCCGTCCCTATTGAGAAAGACGTGGACGGCTTCCACCCGGTCAACATCGGCGAACTGGGGATGAAGGGCCGGGAGCCCAAGTTCGTGCCCTGCACCCCGGCGGGTTGCATTGAGTTGCTGGACCGGTACCACATTGAGATTGCGGGTAAGGAGGCGGTGGTCCTGGGCCGGAGCAACATCGTCGGGCTGCCGGTCTCCATGCTGCTCCTGAAGCGGGACGCGACAGTGACCATCTGCCACTCCCGCTCCCATGACCTGCCCGGTATTTGCCGCCGCGCCGACATCCTCATCGCCGCGGTGGGCCGCCCCAAGATGGTCAGGGCGGACTGGGTGAAGCCGGGGGCCGCTGTCATTGACGTGGGCATCAACCGGGTGGACGACCCCACGGCCAAACAGGGCTACCGCATCGTCGGCGACGTGGACTTTGACGAGGTCAAGGAAGTCGCCGGATACCTGACCCCGGTGCCCGGCGGCGTCGGCCCGATGACCATCGCGATGCTGCTCCGAAATACCCTGACCGCAGCCAAACGGGCAGCGGGATTGGTCCCGTGATATTGGCAAAAAATAAAACGGTTTTCATTAAGGCGGCTTTGCCGCCGTAATGAAAACATCTTCGATTGGGGGGCTGCAGAAACAGCCAGGGGGCCCAGAGGGGGAAGGGTGACGTTCCGGCGATTTCACTCAGCGGGGGATGGTATGCGGGCTGTTCTCTCTTTAAGCAAACTGCGCAGTCAATTTGTCCGCGACGTGGAGGAGATCAGCGGGGAGGACCTGCTGGCCTGCAACCAATGTGGCAAGTGCAGCGCGGGCTGTCCCGTCGCGGCGGCGATGGACATGCTCCCCAGCCAGGTCATCCGCATGGCCCAACTGGGGATGACCGAGGTCCTGCAGAGCCGCACTATCTGGATTTGCGCGTCCTGCCTGACCTGCGTCGCCCGGTGTCCCAAAGGGGTGGACCTGCCCCGCCTGATGGAGGCGCTGCGGGAAATCTCCCTGCGCGCCGGGGCTTCGGAGATAGACCTGGACCGGCTGCCGCCGGACCTGGTGCGGGAACTGCCGCAACTGGCCATTGTCGGCGGGTTTCGCAAATACATCAAGTGAAACGTGAAACGTGAAACGTGAAACGTGAAGCGTGAAATGTGAAGCGTGAGATGTGGCGATGAAAGTTTCCTACTATCCCGGATGCACGCTCTCCACGAAGGCGAAGGGGTATGACCGCTCCGGGCGGGCCGTGGCGGCCGCGCTGGGGATGGAACTGATGGAACTCCCCGACTGGCAGTGCTGCGGGGCGACCTTCCCTCTGGCGACGGATAACTCCATGGCCCTCATCGCCCCGACGCGGGTCCTCTACCAGGCCGAGCAGGCCGGGGAGCAGGTGGCCGCGCTCTGCGCGATCTGCTACCACGTCCTCAAGCGCACTCAGACCGCGCTGGAGCGGGACCCAGTGATGCGGGATCGGATCAACTGGTTCACGGAGCAGGAGTACGGGGGCCGCGTGCGGGTGGTCCACCTGCTGGAACTCCTGCGGGACGGCCTGGGCTGGGAGGAACTATCCCGGCGGGTTGTGCGCCCACTGACGGGGTTGCGCGCAGCCCCCTACTACGGCTGCCTGCTCCTGCGCCCGTACGACGAAATCGGCCTGGATAACCCCGAAGCGCCGACCATTCTGCACGATCTGATCCGGGCGCTGGGGGCCGAGCCCGTGGACTTCCCCTACAGCACGGAGTGCTGTGGCTCCTACCTGACGGTGAAGGACCCGACCGTCTCGGAGACGCTCTCGCGAGACATCGTCGCCTCGGCGCGGGCGGCGGGCGCGCAGGTGCTGGTGACGGCCTGTCCCCTCTGCCAGTTCAACCTGGACTGGCCCCAGCGGGAGACCGAGTTCGGGCGCACGGGCGACGAAATTCCAGTGGTCTACTTCACCCAGTTGATGGCTGTCGCGCTGGGGCTGCCGGAGGAGGACTGGGGCGCGGAGGGGATGTATACGGACCCGCGACCGCTGATGAGAAAGTGGGCGGCTGGATAGGGAGCATAACCCATGCGCTACAAACTGTATATCCCCGGCCCCTGCGAGGTGGACGAGGAAGTCCTGACGGCGATGGCCCAGCCCACACCTCGCCACTACGGGCCGGAGTGGGTAGAGATATATTACGAGGTCATTGGGATGCTGAAGCAGGTCTTCGGTACCCAGAACGACCTCTTTATGGTCCCGGCAGCGGGGTCAGCGCTTTTGGATATGGCCTTTGGCAGCATACTGGCCGATGGGGAGACCGTGGTGGTGGGGATGAACGGCTTCTTCGGCGAGCGGATGAGGACCATTGCCGAATGCCATGGCCTGCGCGTCGTCCCCTTCACCGCGCCGTTGGGCCAGCCGCTGGACCCGGAGGAGTTGCGGCGCGTCCTGCGGGAGAACCCGTCGGCCCGCGCCGTGGCCGTCGTCCACCACGAGACCGCCACGACGGTGATGAACTCCGTGCGGGAACTGGCGGAGGTAGTCCATCAGGCCGGGTTGCCCATTATCGTGGACGCGGTCTCCTCGCTGGGTGGGGTGCCCCTGCCGGTGGACGAATGGGGCATTGACGTCTGCGTGACGGTGGCCAACAAGTGCCTGGAGTGTCCGCCGGGGCTGGCCTTCATCTCGGTGAGCCCGCGGGCGTGGGAGTGGGTGGACCGCAACGAGAGCCGCCATGGCTGGTACCTCAACCTGCGCACATGGCGCTGGTACGCCGAGAACTGGGGGGCCTGGCACCCGACGCCGGTCACGATGCCCACCAACAACGTCCTGGGGCTGCGGGTGAGTCTGCGGCGCATCCTGGCGGAGGGGCTGGAGGCCCACTTTGCCCGCTACCGCTGGGCCTCGCAGGCGGTCCGGCGGGGGCTGGAGGCCGTGGGCTTTGAGATGTTTGTCCCCGAGGGCCCGACCGCGTCGCCCATTGCCACGGCGGTGAAGGCCCGGCCGGAGTTCGCCGTCCGCGAACTGATGGACTACCTGGCTCAGGAGCACGGGATCCTCATCTCCGGTGGGCTGGAGCCGCTGGCGGGGAAGATTTTCCGTGTCGGCCATATGGGTAAGGCGGCGACCCGGCCCTTCGTGATGGAATTTCTCTTCGCGGTGGAGGAGTTTCTGCGGGGGAGGGGAATCCCGGTTCCCACATGGGCAAGTATGGTCGGGCTGAGCATCCGTTGATGGATACCCGGACAGAAGCGTTTCGGCTGTTGAAAGAGGCAGAGGAGGACCTGGGCCGGGCGATCCGGTATTCCGGATTCCAGGATTGGGTGACTGTTGTCCTGTATGCCCAACTGGCGACTGAGAAAGCGGCCAAAGCGGCCATCGCGTGTGTGGAGTCCTTTGAATGGACTCACGACCCTTCGGATCAGGTGCGGCGATTGGTGGCGCGGGGACAGTTGCCTGCGGATTTTCTGGAAGTGGCCTTGCTGGTGCGGGCCGCAGCCCCTTGGCATGGGCGTTCCACGTACGGCGGCCTGCGCGAGGGAGTTTGGAGAAGCCCTTCAGAGTTGTGTACGGAGGAGGTTGCCCTTGCGTTGCTGGAGGGAGCCCGGAAGGCTGTAGAGAAGGCCCGGGATTTTGTCGGGGGGTTCTTTGGGGAGCAGGATGAGATTGGAGGAAGTTGAACGGGAGGTCCGGCAGATCGCGGTCGGCCTGAGGGATGTCCTGGCGGTGGGGCTATGCGGCTCCCTGGCCCGGGGGGATGCCCATGCCCGCAGCGACATAGACATTTTCGTGATCACTGAGAGGGAATTTTCCCTGGCCGAGCAGGATGCTCTCTATGAGGCCTTCAGCCCTCTGATCGCTCGTTTCGGGCGGGACATCACGGTTCTGGTCTACGACGTGGAAAGTCTCCAGCAGGTCCCGACCTGGCACACGTTGAGCATGATGAAGGATGCCCGTTTTGTCCACGACCGGGCCGGGATCGCGGCCCTGTTTGCCGGGATTCTCCGGCAGGCGGAAGAGCACGGGATTCTCTATGACGAACAGGAGAGGGTATTCCGGCTGAAAGAGGCCCGGCGGATCCATTTTCCTGGAGTGGGTGAAACGTGAATCCGAGCAGCGCGCCGGGAGATGGGAAGTTGAGGGTTTCAGAATGAGTCGCATCGGCGTCTTCATCTGTCACTGCGGGATCAACATCGCCGGGACGGTAGATGTGGAGCGGATCGCCGAGGAGGCCGGGCGGATGCCCGGCGTCGCCTTCGCCACCCACTACAAGTATATGTGCTCCGATCCGGGCCAGAACCTCATCCAGCGTGCCATCGCGGAGCACAATCTGGACGGCGTTGTTGTCGCGGCCTGTTCGCCGGCGATGCACGAGCGGACTTTCCGCCAGGCCGTCACCGCGGCCGGGCTGAACCCCTACCGCTGCGAAATCGCCAACATCCGGGAGCAGTGCTCCTGGGTCCACCAGCACGAACGGGAGGAGGCCACGGCCAAGGCCGTGGAGATGGTCCGGGCGATGGTGGAGAAGGTGAAGCGGGACGAGGAACTGGTCCCGCTGCGATTGCCCCTGGTCCGGCGGGCGCTGGTGATCGGCGGGGGCATCGCCGGGATGGAGGCCGCGCTGGACATCGCCAACGGCGGGTATCCGGTGGTGCTGGTGGAGCGGGAGGACCGCCTGGGCGGCAAAATGGCCCGTCTCTCTGGCACGTATTTGAACTTTGAGGCCGCGCCGGGCCTGCTGGAGGAGAAAATCCGCCAGGTCCTGGAACATCCTGACATTGAGGTCATCCTGAACGCGCGGGTGACCCGGCTGGCAGGGTACGTCGGCAACTTCACCGTAGAGGTGGAGACGCCCACCGCGGTCCGGACGGAAGAGGTGGGGGCCATTGTCGTCGCCACGGGCTGGGACCCGTACCCGCTGGAGCGGTTGCCGGAGTACGGCGGCGGCCAGATTCCCGACGTGGTGGACGGCCTGACCTTTGAGGAGATGCTGCGGACGGGGCTCCGTCGGCCCTCGGACGGGCGGGTGCCCCGGGAGGTGGTCTTCGTCCATTGCGCGGGCTCCCGTGATCCGGAGCACGGCGTCTCCTACTGCTCCAAAGTCTGTTGTATGTACGTCGCTAAGCAGGCGATGATGTTCCGGGAGCGGGTCCCCGATGGCCAGGCCTACGTCTTCTACATTGACATCCGCTCCGGTGGGAAGGGGTACGACGAATTCGTCCAGCGGGCGATGGAGGAGTACGATGTCCTCTATCTCCGGGGCAAAGTGAGCAAAATCTTCCGCCGGGGCGACAAGGTGGTGGTCTGGGGTTCGGACACGCTGGTGGGCCGCCCGGTGGAGGTGGAGGCCGATTTGGTGGTGCTGGCGACGGCGATGTTGCCCTCGCGGGAGGCCCTCTCCCTGGCCCAGACGCTCCACATTCAGGCTGACCGGTACGGCTTCTACAGCGAGGCGCATCCCAAGTTGCGCCCGGTGGAGAGTCTGACGGCGGGAGTCTTCCTGGCGGGGGCCGGACAGGGGCCCAAGGACATTCCGGAGACGGTGGCCCAGGCTGCGGCCGCCGCGGCGAAGGTCCTGCAACTCTTCGCCCAGGACGCGATGGTCCAGGAGCCGACCGTCGCCTACGTGATTGAGGAACTGTGTTCCGCCTGCGGCGCGTGCGTGGCGGTCTGCCCGTACGGCGCGCGGGAGGTCCACCCGGTCCGGCAAATTGCGACGGTGAACCCCGCGCTCTGCCAGACCTGTGGGGCCTGCGTGGTGGCCTGCCCCAACAAGGCCAGCCGCATCCACAACTGGGAGCCGGTCCAGGTGCTGGCCATGGCGGATGTGGTGGTTTGAACCACGAAGGGCACAAAGGGCACACGAAGGTCACGAAGTGGGGGTCTATGATGAGGACGCCACCACCGGTCCCGGTGGAAGCGGAGCGAATGGGAAAGGCGTTGCTGGATGCGGCCTTTGAAGTGCATACGATTTTGGGCCCTGGTTTCTTGGAGCGAATTTACGAAGAGGCCCTTTGTCACGAACTCGCTCGTCGGTCCGTGCCGTTTGAACGCCAGAAACCGATCGTTGTTCCCTACAAGGATATGCAGATTGAAGGCCAGCGCCTGGACCTCTTGATTGGTGGTCTGGTGATTGCTGAGATCAAGGCAGTGGAGGAGATTCACCCCGTTCATACGATGCAACTGATTTCCTACCTGAGAGCCACGGGCCTGAGGTTAGGCTTCCTGATCAATTTCAATGTGGCTCATCTGAAAGACGGCATCCGGCGTATCGTTCTTTAAACCCTTCGTGTCCTTTGTGAGTCCTTCGTGCCCTTCGTGGTTAAATTTTCAGGAGGCTGCGATGGCGAACGAAGTCTGGGATCAAATTGTCAACTACCGCAAGACGAAGGTGCTGCCGGGCGGCGCGCGCCTGCTCCTGCGGCCCCTCCGCAAAGAGGACAAGCAGGCCTTTGTAGACCTCTTCGCCCGCGCGTCGCGGGAGGACCTGGAGTGGTACCGGATTGACGCGGCCGACCCGGCGGTGGTTGCCAGTTGGGTGGACAATCTGGACTACCGGCGCGTCTTCCCGCTGGTTGCCTTCGTCAACGACCAGTTGATCGGCAACGCCACCCTGCACTTCGGCGAGCACTACCACCGGCATCTGGCCTGGGTGCGCATTTTCCTGGACCGGAATTACCGGCGGCAGGGCATCGGCACGCTGATGGTGCAGAGTCTGATTGAGATCGCCCGCCGCCTGGGGCTCTACCAGTTGTACGGCGAAATCGTCACCACCCAGCCACAGGTCATCAGCGCGTTCCTGGACCTGGGCTTCCAGCACGCCACGACCCTGCGGGACTACTTCATCACCAGCACCGGGGAGACGCTGGATATGGCGATTCTGGTGCTGTATCTGGTGGAGCAGAGGGGGAAGTTTTAGCGAGTGGGCAAGTCTGCAAGTTTGCAAGTGGGTAAGTTTGCAACCGGGAGGTAAAGGATGGCCGTTGCGCAGATAGACCCTTCGTTCAGCGTGAAGGTGCAGGAGCGGAGCGGGGAGCCCCTGCTGCGCTGTTACTTCTGCCAGAAGTGCTCGGCGGGGTGTCCCGTCGCCAGCGTGATGGACTATAAGCCAGCGCAGGTGGTCCGGCTGGTACAGTTGGGGCGGAAGGAGACCGTCCTCTCCAGTCCCGCGATCTGGTTCTGCGTGGGCTGCGAGACCTGCGGGACCCGTTGCCCCAACCACATCCGCCTGGCGCCGATGTTTGATACGCTGCGCTATATGGCCCTGGAGGAAGGCTACAAGCCCGACCCGATGGTCTACGCGCTCCACCGGTCCTTCCTGGATAGCATCCGCCTCTGGGGCCGGGTGCACGAGTTGAGCATGCTGATGGAGTACAAACTCTTGAGCCGCGACCTCTTCTCCGACCTGGGGATGGGCGTCGGCCTGATCCTGAAGGGGAAAATCTCCTTCCTGCCGGAGCGGATTCGGGGAGTCTCGGAGGTCCGGCGGCTTTACGGAAAGGGAGGAACGTAATGTCAGATCGGCTATATAGGACCCAGATTTTGCTGAGGCCGGAACAGTACCGGCGGCTCCAAGAGATCGCACGGCGGGAGAAACGGAGTATTTCCCAGATCAGTCGAGACCTCCTGGAGTATGCCCTGCGTCAGCGGGAGCGGGCGGTAGAGGCCCGACTCCAGCGGGTTTACGCGGCTCATCAAGTGGCGGAACGGATTCTCCAGGAAAGGGGCGGGGTGCCAATAGATGTAGACGTCGTGGCGCTGTTGCACGAGGCGCGTGAGGAACGGGAAAGTGCGCGCGGTGATTGATGCCAACATTGCGGTCTACGCCGTTTTACCGGGCATCTTCCACGATGCGGCCTGGCGATGGCTGGAACGGTTGGTGCGGGAAGAGGTGGACCTGCAGGTGCCCCACCTCTGGCTGGCGGAAGTCGCCACCAGTATCCGGAAAATCGCAGTACGGACCGGGCTCTCTTCAGAGAGTGCTCTCCTGGCCTTAGAGACTGCTCTCTCATTGCCAGTGGAGGTTGTGTCGGAGGATGCCTGGTTGTGCTCTCAGGCGTACAGGTGGGCAGAGCGGCTGGGCCAGATGGCGGTTTATGATGCGAT
>JAGHZG010000041.1 GCA_017743275.1 Chloroflexota bacterium
GCGAGGGCTGGCGGACCAGCAGGGCGATGTCGTAGTCGCTCTGCGGGCCGGCGGTCCCCTCGGCCTGGGAGCCGAAGAGGTAGGCGAGAAGGATTTCCTCGGCCCCCGAAAGGTACCGGATCAACTATGTAGGGATTCACCGCGCTCTGTCATCTGGGAAGATGATACCACATATCGGCAGAGAAGGCAAAGGGTCGGGACCCGTTTTTACCAGCACTGATACACTACCAATTCCCCAAAATACTCGGGGCGGGTGAATCGCTGAAGCGGTTCGCAGAAGGGATCTACCCATTGCTCCATCAGCCGGGGGAACCAGGCGGGATTCAACACCAGGAAATTTGGACGGTACTGGCGAACTGCCCAAAGGGCTGTATCTTCGTAAGTCGTTTCGTATCGCATCTGCAAGGCGACGTCCGGCTGGATCAACCCGGCAAAGTCCACCATCCGGCGCCGGGCGTAGTAACCGATGATGCCTACCTCCAGCGTGCCCACATTGGCCTCTGGCGGCGTATTCTCCGCCAGCCAGAGCCCCACATCCCGATAGATTTGGACGCGTGGGTCGGGGTGATGCGCCAGCCGCCACAGGTCCCGCGCTTGAGGGAAAAGCAGAAACAACAGGATGAGACCGCCCAAGGCAGACCGGAGGCGCCTGAAGAGGCGCCACCGGTCTTTCAGAGACTTCACTACCGCCTCGCCGCCGAGCCCGATAAGGGTGACAAATACGGGGACCAGAGGAGCGTAGTACCAGAAATAACGGCTGACGCCCAGCAAGGTGTACCCGAAGAAATAGAGCAGGCCCCAACCCAGCAGGAGCAGCCATCGCCGAGCCTTACGCAGCGCATACCCCAGTCCGACGGCCAGCAACACACCATGTAGCCAGTAGAGGGGATTTTTCGCGTATCCCCTCACCATCCGAACGAACCCCTCCGCAAACGAATCGCTGATCGCCATCTGGGCCTGGTGTTGCTTGGCGGCCAGGGTAACGGGGAAGGGAGAGCCAAAGTAGAGCCAGGAGAAGAGATACCAGGGCGCAATCAGCAGCCCGAAGAGCAGAAGTGGCTTCCAGGGGATACGGCGCTTCCGAACGACAAGGGCCAAGCCTATAACGGCTCCTGCCAGCACTCCATCGGCGCGCGTGAGGGTGGCGAGGGCCGCCAGCGCCATCGCGGCCAGGTCCTGGCCCCTGGCATACAGCGCAAAGGCCCACAGGATCAGCGTCACATAGAAGCAGGTCTCCGCACCGAAAGTGGTGACCATCAGGGGGGCCAGAGGATATAGGAGGGCCGCTATGGGTCCAGCCATCGGGTTATCCCACCACTGGCCCAGCCAATAGAGGGCCAGCGCGCCTAGCCCCAGGCTCAGCGCGCTGATCAGCGTGCTCAGGCGGGGCAGGTCCGACCAGAGAAAACTCAGCCCGGTCAGCAGGAGCGTGTACAGCGGTGTGGTGGTGCTCAGCACCCGTTCGCCCGGGTTGTAGACAAACCCCAACCCGGCGCGCAGGTTCTGAGCGTAACGGAAAGTGATGAAGGGATCGTCGTAGGCCCAGGAGGAGAAAGGCACGTAGAGGGCCGTCACCATAACGCCCACAACCACTAAAAACGGTAAGAGAACACCTGTATCCAGATGAGCCCTGGAGGACATCCTTCCCCCTTAAGGAATCAGGGACGACACAACCTCCCAGCGACCTGTCGCCGGGTTAAAAAGCCAACCTTCCCGCTCTCGCAGGCAAGGGGGCCAGCGATCTCCCTCGCTGAACCGACGCCCTGCTGGATCGTAGAGAGCAATCTGTATGGGCAAATCCTCGCACTCAATTGCTTCTGCTCGGCCTCGCAGAGAGCCTTCCCTGGTCAACCGGACCACTCCATATGGACGATCAGACCGAGGAACCAACCCAAAGAGTTCCCCATTCCAGTCCGGCCTGTAGAAATAGAAAACGTAAGCCCCATAGTGCCGATCCAGTAGCAATGCCGGCTGATCGGAAAGGGCACGAAAAGCGACGCGGCCATAGTCCTTGACCCAGTGGAACTCATATGCCCATAGGGAACCCAGGTTCAGCCCAAAGAGAACCCCGATCAACGCGATTCTCCACCGTCGCGAAAGCAAAAAGTGCCACCCAGATGCCAGGCCAACAGCGGCCAGAGTCGCCACACCGATGAACGGGCGATAAGCCCAGAACCGCCTGCCAGCGGCCCATAGAAGGAAGGTTGCCAGACACAGTGGCAACCAGGCGTAAACACCCAGCAACCATCCCAGAGGACGCTTCCTGAGTTTGCCCCTCAGGCCCCATCCTGTCAATGCAAGTCCTGTCAGGATGAATGCCAGGAACTCACCCGTGCCCCTTGAAAAATCCCACGGGGGTATGACCAGCAAGTGTCCGTTCAGGAAATGGTTATGTACAGGAGAAAATCCCAAAAGCATCAATGCCAGGAGATCCAACAGGTCCCTCCAGGACGGAACCCACGTCCCGCCGACTCCTGTCTGAGCGACATGGATGAAAAGGCTTATCAGAGGGATCGTGCCAGCCAGGATGACCATCTGCGAAAATCCCCACCACCGGAGGTCCCGCCATCGGCGGCGACAAAGAATAAGCGTCCATCCCCCAAAGGCTCCGACCCCCCACAGCACAAAGCCATAGAAATGGGTATAAATGGCGGCCAGGGTCACAATGCTCCAGACAAGCCAGGCCAGCCGGTTGCGGTCCCATAAGGCAGAGAAGGACGCGAGGGCGGCAAGGACCCACCAGACATCCAATAAGGCATACATCCTGGCATCCTGGGCGTAATATAAGTGCAACGCCGACCAGGAGAGCACCCAACCCGTCGTAGATGCGATGCCTGGCCCGCCCAGGCGACGCGCCAGTCCTATTGCCAAAGCGAGAGCCAGTACAGAGCAAAATGCGCTCAGACTCCGGAGAGTCCACTCTGTCAGGGGAAAAATCGCGACAATTGGCTTTAACAGGACATAGAAAAGGGGCGGGTGAACGTCTGTCATAATGACTTGTAGCATCTCTACCCAGGACCGGAGCACCAGATCAGCCGTGAAAGCCTCGTCCAAAAATAACGGCTGTTTCCCCAAACTGGCGAACCTCAGAAAAGCCCCCACCGTCAAGGGCAATAGCAGGGATAACCGTCCGGCCAACCCGGACAACCGATGATTATTCGTCAAAGGTAGACCTCCCGCTCACAACCAGGGGCAGATAGATGGAGATGCATCGTTGCTGAATATCTATGTGATAAGTTCCACCTGTAAGATGCCTAATGCGGACTCCCTCACCATCGCTGAAAACAAAGTCTGCCAGAGGGACACCGTTTTCCCATATCAGGGTCTGGTTCAGGGTAATGGAGGTAGTGGGTCCCACGCGAGGAATAACAATTTCACCGGAAGAATCCGCCGGGGCACTCACATTCAGGAAGGCATGTTCGCAATCGGGGCGCTCCCAGCCTACCGAGAGAACATCTTCGCCCAGGGGCAGGGTACCGCTGACGGATTCCAGGCCGAGGAGAGCAGGCCGCACTTCCCATCGCTGAGGGCCTACCTGCCGCGCGCCCAGGACGTAGGTGGTCAGAAACCAGGTTGGGGCTCCACCCCAGCCGTGGGAAAGGCTGGCCGTATATTGCGTATGCGCATTGAACCCTTCCCACCACGTCGTGGCACCCAGGTCCAACAGGCGACCGTAATATTGCCGGATCAGGGTGAGCGCTTCCGGAACGTGCCCTGTCTCTCCCAGAGCGCGCAGCACCCAGTACATCCCGTAAATCTCCACGTTGGGCTGAGAGGGGTCTGGGGAGATCAAGGATAGCAAGGCCTGGACAACTGCCTGTTCTCTCTCGTCGGGCACTACGCCACATGCCAGAGGCCAGGCCTGAGCGTGGGGCGAGGGTGCTACGAGCATCCCGTCCAGCAGCGAGGAAATATATCGCCGCTGCTGTTCCTGATAAAGATTTTCGTTTAACCGCTCCTTGACCCTGGCCGCCCTTTGCGCGTAGGCCGCTGCGCTGGCCGAATCGCCTACCCCCTCCGCCAGCGATGCTGCATCCAGCAGGGTCCGGTAATAGAGCGCGTTCAACGCCGCCGACTGCCCGTATCGGCTGTGTCCGGCCGGCCAGTCCACCAGCGCCGTCCGCGACCAATGCCCTGGCGGCACATCCAGTAAGCCTGTATCGGGATGCTCGTATTCCCGGAGAAACTCCAACAGTTCCTGCATGGGGGTATAGAGTTGGAGTACGGTGGCTCCATCGCCGGTCAGTTGCCAGTAGTCCTGAAGGGCCTGGACCCACAGCATCCCGTAGTCCAGCAAGAGAATCCCTTCGCCATTGGGGGCTAACGCGTCGGGCTCGCCGTCGGTAAAGGCTTCAGCCATCAGGACCAGCCCCCGCCGCAGAAGGGCGGTATCCCCAAAGGCAACCCGATTGATCTGGAACTCCACGTAGGTGTCTCCCCACCACTGCCCCCGCTCCCGCCAGGGGGTATCGGTGTAGGCATCGGTCATGTTGGGGCGCAGGGTATCCACGCCGACCTGCCATATCTGATCCAGTCGCGGGTCCGAGGAGACGAACGTCCCCCGCTGAGAAGCAGGGTAACGCTCTTCCAGTACGCGCAAATTCCGGATGCGGACGGGGGCGTCTTCCCACACGGCGATCCAGATGTATCGCCCCGCACGGGTATCCAGAGTAGATATGGAGCGGGGGGACCCGTCCAGAATCCACGAATCCACCTGATTCCACTGCCGATGGAGGGAACCGGGGTACGGCAGGGGACGCCTCCCCATCCAGAGCCGTTCGTCCCAACCGATGTCTACAATGGCCCCGGCTGGCCCCTTAACCTCCGCGACCACTCGTCCATGCACCACGCGCCCCAGGTCCAACACCGCGTAGGCGGGGGCCTGGCTGAAGGAAAGGTCTATCCCCTCCGTCCTGACTGTTGCGGTGACGATGCCGGAGAGCGAGACGGGCTCGGCCAGAAGCGAACGCCGGCCAGCGTGGGGACCCCAGTGGAAAGGGAAACCAGTATACTGCACTCCCTGAACAGGGACAGCAAACGTCGCGCCGGTGCTGGGGATGTTTAGAAAAGAGAGGGAATGAGCGCCTGGGGCCAGATCACGGGAAGCCACCAGCACATTTGGGCGGTCAGGGGGAGCGGGCATCCAGGAGAGGGGAACGCCATCCAGGCGCACGGTGCTGGTCGGAGGCGCGTCCGGCTCAGCCAGCATCTCCACGGAGAAACGGAGTGGAGTCGTCAGGACAAAGGTGAAGGATGAGGTCTCCGACAACACTTCCCCGACCCGCCATCCCGGAGAGAGAAGGCCCGCGTCTATAAGGGTTGGGATAAACGGCGCGTTCTCTGGGAGAGGGATAGAACGAGGAGTGTAATGGATGCCTGCGTCGTTTTTGACCACTGCTGCAGGCCAACCCGCATCGGAATAGGTCGCCGTCGACCAATCCGGAGGGAGACGGCGCAGGTCCAGGAGTTCCGTCGGGCCGATCAGTTGCCACGAATGGACAGGGGCTGCATCCTGTCGCCAGGCATCGGAGAGGAGCGCTTTCCAGGTGGAATCGGTCTGCACGGCGGCGATCACCCGACCCTGGGCATCGGTTGCCTCCAGTCGCGCCTTCAGGTAGGGAGTCAGAGATTCGGAGCGTCGCTGGTTGGGGGCCCATTGGACCAGCGCGGCGATCAGGTGGTCTCCCGCGGCCAGTTCGCCCAGGTGATAGACGTCGTACTCGCGGTGGGCTTGGGAAAAACGGGCCGGCCCCCGGCCCACCCAGATACCGTCCATCCAGACTTCGTAGCGGGTGTCGGCGAAGATGGTCAGTATGACCCTGTGGGCTGGCTCCGGGAGCGTGAACGTCCGGCGGAACAGGGCAACCTCATGGGGGGCCGGAGCCTCCCCATGAGGCCAGATCGCCTGAACCCTGTCAAATCCGCCGGAAGATAAGACCAGGGGAAGGTAAACTCTGGGCGTCAGAGAAGTCGCCAGGGATCCCGGGGATTGGAAAAGGTCGACAGAGGCCTGAGATATACCCGTGCAAACCCGGGCGTCAACCGTTCCCCAACTTGTGTGAACCAGGAAGAAAACCAGAACCCCCGTTGCAAGGAACACCCAGCAGGCCCGGCGGGAACGGAACCCCAATCCCGACACCCTCATCTCATTTCACGGTTGCCGAACGATGTAGACCGGCTCAAACCCCACGGGAATCCGGTAATTCGTCCCTGCCAGGGTTGGGGTTATGGGAACACCGTCACGGGTTAGAGCGCGGAGAAACTTGTTCTGAGGGATGTCCACGGTAAGCCCCCGATTTTCCACCACCCAGACGACATCCACGATTTCAGGCCCCCGGCGGAAGGCATATCCCTCTGTGCCCTCCGTATAGGCGGTGGTCCCCAGATAGCGCGTGTTCTGGAGTTGCTGGATCATCACCTGATAGGCGATATATACCGGTTTGGGAGAGCCGTCACTGTTCAGAAGACCCGTATAACGCCAGCCCGGCCCGTTGATCGTGTACCATACGAACCCGCGAATTCCTCCGCTGATGCCCCGGACGAAGGAGCGCACCACGTGGCTGGCCTGAATCTGGAAGAATTGCTCATCCGGAGGCGTACACCATGAGTAATACTCAGGGCACATTAGCCCGGTCTCGTTGAGAAACAGGGGCTTATCCACGCCGTACCGGGTCATAATTCCCCGGAGATACGCTGCCTTGCCCAGAGTGTTTCCCCCCCATGAAGTCCACCAAGCAGCATTCAGATCATAGTCATAATATCGGTTCACGTATGTAGGATATGCGTGGTAGGCCACAATGTCCAAGTACGGTGCGGCACCAGACTCCAGAATTCCCTGGAAGAACAAACCGGGCGTCCCCTTTCTTGGCCCCTCGTAAATACCTGGGCTGTTCAGAAGCAGGCCGCCAATCCAGATCCGCGCTGTTGGGTCCTCCGCCCGAATCGCAGGGACCACCAATTTCAGCATCTCCCCATACCGTCGGCCACCGTAATAGGGATCCTCAATGTCTCCCCAGCATCCGAATGGACTGTCGTGAGGCACCAGCCTGGGATCCACATCTGGTTCATTACCCAGTTCCCAATCATGAACGTCAAATTCAGGAGACTTGTAGCGGGCGACCAGTGCGCGGAGGAACTGGGCATAGTCAGCAAAGGCATCGTCTTTCAGCGCATCACAGTAGGAAAGCTGTCCATCAGCCCCTTTCCGGCCCAGGGTAGCCCAAATAGGGTGATCATCCACGATAACAATGGGACGAATGCCCGCCGCCTTCAACGCGCGCAGTTCGCTTTCAAAACTCGCCAGGTTCTCCCACAGAATCGGTCCGCCTCTCTGGGGTTGCAATAGCCGCCAGGAGATGCGGTTGGAACCGTTCAGCCGTATCCAACCGACTCCCAAGTCCACCGTCCGGGTGTATATCCTGGTACCCGGCAGTAGCAAAGGATTGGATTCTACCCCAAAAGGTGAAATCCAGGGATAGTTATTCATAATAACGGGCAGGTAGAGAGTGGCAGGATCGGAGGCGAAAAGGGCACGGGGCGCCTCACTTCGGGCCAGCGAGACCTCAGCAACCGCACTGCTGTTTGGTCCCATCCCTATAAGGGCAATGGTTACCCCAAGCGCCAGAACGGGGAGGAGAAATCCCAGGCCGAGGGGAATCTGTTTTCGCATCATTTGGACTCCAGTCAGGATTGGGATTGTACGAGATGCATCCTGCACTGCAATCGTCAGGGCATTGAAAAGAACCGCGCTTTTGTAGCGGGCTCTGCCGTTACAAAAACAAGTTTTTTCATCTTCCAGCAGAATACGTCCTTAGGGTTACAGGCAGAAAAGCGCACTGCAGATTGGAAATGCTCGTCACCTTTGAGGCTGTTGGGAGCTGGGAGTTGTAGGGGTCAAAGAAGCCCGATGTATGTACTGCCGGTGAACACCCTCCCAATCCGTACTGTCCGGTAACCGTCAGGGTGTTGCGCCCACTTAACTGGCCAGAGACCCACCGCAGGACACCAGGGCTGGAAGAGGAGGTCACTGGATCTGTCCGAATAACCGTAAAATGTGAGGGAAATAGATAGTAGATTCCCAGACCGGTCAGGGAGCCGGTAAAATGGACGTTATATGTAACCACCTCGCCAAGCCAGGCGACGTTTGGCCCGGCAACCGTCAATGTGGGCTGGCCATTGGCAATCTGGACTGGGGCGGGGGCAGAAAAACTTGAATCGGCCATAGTGTTTCCCTCAAGAGCGCCCCACACAGCCAACACCGCAATCAGCGCGGCGCACCCCGCCAGCAGTATGTGAATACTTCTCCTTTTCCAGGGATCCATCGTCCACCTCCTAAAACTGATAAAAACGCACAATGGTGAATAGTGAGATGCCGTTCAATACTGCCATCACCCCCAGCAGGAAGGTAGCAACCTTCTGCTGCTTTCCGTTGGGAGAGGCAATCTGCAGCCATCCCCAGGTCAGGCCCAATGTGGAAGGAATTATACCCGGAAACGCGTAGCGGGCAACCGGCATCAGCGGGCGGGGACGATCCAGCAGGTAGGGCAGAACACGTAGAAGGGCACTGGTCCAGAGCCAAAGGCCAGCCAGCAGAAAGAGAACCACAACTGCTCTCACCGGTTGAGGAAAATCCTTCCACCGACGGATTCCACCCAACAGCGCCGCCCCGATGCCGATGAGCGTCAGTGCGTCCAGGAACCAATACCAGGGAGGATCTAACTGCACCTGTCCCCAGCCAAAGTAGGCCCAGAAACTCCGGAGCAGTGTGCGCGCGGCGGGAAGATAAACCCACCCACTCCACCGGATATCTGTCTCTTATACACATCTCCGAGCCCACGAGACT
>JAGHZG010000042.1 GCA_017743275.1 Chloroflexota bacterium
ATACTGCATAATCTCCTCCGCCGTCATCCCTAAATCCAGCCCCTGCACAGCCAGCGGCGACCCCTTCCGCCGCTCCGGACGGACCACAAACACCCGGCCATCCCGGCGCTTGATTCGGACTTCCCCTTCCGCCTCTGCCCGTTCCAGCAACTCGGCCAGCCGTTGCCTGGCCTGGGTATAGGTGTATACCTCCATCTTCCACCTCCTACACATTTATCACTTCTACACCCCTTTGCTGTGCTGCTGCCACTAACCCCTTATCCAGCGTCAGCAATGGCAACCGGTATTTTTCTGCACAACGAATCAAATACGCATCGTAGGCATAGAGTCTCAACTCTTGAGCGATTTTTAACGCCTCCTCTATCTCTACAGTAACATATCGGACAGGTATTTGTTCGCATATCTGGATTGCCCTCAACGCCTGCTCCAAAGTAATCCGGTTCCGCTTCAGCATAGCAGCAAGCGCGTTCCCGATTTCCCAGTGTACCGAGTAGGGAGCCACCAAGTCCACCCCTTCGGTCAACTCAATTAACCGCTCCCTTCCAGGCTCCCCAACAATCACTGCAATTAAAACCGAGGCATCTACCACAACATTCATCGCTTGCCCCTGCTTAGTTGTACAATTGAACATATCACCAATTATACCCCGTGATCTTTTTTCCGCAACTCTCATACCTCTACCAGCCCCGATTCCCCCATCGCCCCAATCTTCGCCTCTATCTGGACATCCCGATAGTGGAGCAACTGGATGGCCTTCGCCGGGCACTCGCCCACGCAAACGCCGCATCCGTGACACTGGGCCGGCTCAATGTAGGCCGCGCCCATAATCCCCCCTACCCCAATCAGTTCGGCGCGGATGCGCGGCACCCGATACGGGCAAATCCGCACACACGTCAGACACGCCACACACTTCTCCGGGTCCACCTGGGCAACGATGCCCCCCACCTCCAGATAGTCCCGACTCAAGACCGTCGCCGCGCGGGCCGCCGCCGCCTGGGCCTGGGCAATCGCCTCCCCCAGGAACTTCGGGTAGTGGGCCATCCCCGCCAGGAAGAAGCCGTCGGCAGCGAAATCCACCGGGCGCAGTTTCACGTGCGCCTCCAGGAAGAACCCATCCAGGTCCACCGGCAACTTCAGCCGCGCCGCCAACTCCCGCGACCCCGGCGACGGCACCACCGGCATGCTCAGCACCAGCAGGTCCGGCTCCAGCACCAACTCCTCCCTCAGCACCGGCTCCCATACTGTAATCTGCAATCTGGAATCTGTGATCTGCACCTGGGGCTTTCGGTCAAAATCATACTGGACGAAGAGCACCCCCGCTCGCCGGGCCTCCTGGTAGATGCGCTCCTTGAACCCGAAGGTCCGGATGTCCCGATAGATGACGGTCACCCGGGCCTGGGGCTTATGGCGCTTCAGCATCAGCGCGTTCTTGAGGGCCGTGGTGCAGCAGATACGGGCACAGTACTGCTCCGCCGGCCCCACACATTGAATCATCACCACCGAATCGGGCAGGTCCCGCCCCTCCCCCAGCCGCTGCTCAAACTCCTGCTGGGTAAGGATGCGCGGGTTGCTCCCGTAGCCATAATCGGGTCCCCGATACTCCACTCCGCCGACGGCCACAATCGCCACGCCGTGGCGGACCTCCAATTCTTCCCTTGGCCCCCGCAACCGGGAAACGTACTGCCCCACAAAGCCACTGGTCTCCACCACCTCCGTGTTCAGGTGGACCGTGATGAGGGGCTCCGCCGTCACCCGCCCCACCAGCGCACGGGCATACGCCTGCGGGTCCAGCCACATCCGCTCCCCGTCCCCCGTCGCCTCAAGAAGCGAATGGTGCATGCAGAGCAGGTTGCCCCCCAGGCGATCCGACCGTTCCACCAGATGGACCGGGAACCCCTGGCGGGCCAGGGTGAGGGCCGCGTTCAGCCCCGCCGCGCCCCCACCGATGACCAGCGCGGCCTTCTCCACCGGCACGCGCGTCCGATGGAGCGGCTCCAGCCGGGCCGCCTTTGCCACCGCCATCCGTACCAGGTCCTTCGCCTTCTCCGTCGCCCCTTCCCAGTCGTTCTGGTGGACCCAGGAGCACTGGTTGCGGATGTTGGCCATTTCAAAGAGATACGGGTTGAGCCCAGCCTGCCGGATGGCCTCCTGGAAGAGCGGCTCGTGGGTCAGTGGCGTGCACGCCGCCACGACCACCCGGTTCAGGTTTAACTCCTGCACCCGTTCCACAATGTGACGGATGGAGTCCTGGGAGCAGGTATAGAGGTTGTACTCGGCATGGATGACGCCGGGCAGGGTGGCCGCGTACTCCGCCACCGCCGGGACGTCCAGGAATCCGGCAATGTTGGACCCGCACTTGCAGACGAAGACACCGATGCGCAGCGGCTCCTGCGTCACGTCCCGCTCCGGCGGGTAGACCTCCGGCTCGGTCTGGGTCCAGCGGGCGGGGGCCAGCAGCGCGCCGGCCAGCCCGGCCGCGGCGCTGGCCTCCACCACCGACTCGGGGATGTCCTTCGGCTCCCGGAAGGGCCCGATGGCGAAGACCCCCGGCTTGCTGGTCTGCAGCGGCGCGAAGGGCACCGTCTGGCAGAAGCCGTAGGGGTCCGTCGCCACGCCCACCCGCCGGGCCAGGTCGCGGACGCTCTCCGGAATCTCCATTCCCACCGAGAGCACGACCAGGTCAAACTCTTCTTCGCGTACCGCAGGCTGAAAGCCTGCGCCACCTGCAGGCTGAAGGCCTGCGCTACCTGCAGGCTGAAAGCCTGCGCCACCTGCAGGCTGAAAGCCTGCGCTACCGTCCACATACCGGATGACCAGGTTGCGACTCTTCGGGTCCTCCTTCACCGCCGAGACACGGCAGCGGACAAAACGGATGCCGTACCGCTCCTGAGCCCGGCGGTAGAAGTCCAGGTACCCCTTGCTGAAGGCCCGCATGTCCATCAGGAAAATGGTCACCTCGGTATCCGGCTCGTGCTCTATCGCCATCATCGCCTCTTTGATGGCGTAGACGCAGCAGACGGACGAGCAGTAGTCGTGTTTCTGATCGCGGGAGCCGACGCACTGGATGAAGGCGATGCGCTTCGGCGTCCGCCCGTCGGACGGGCGCTGGACGTGCCCCAGGGTGGGGCCGGACGCGTTGAGGAGCCGCTCAAACTGCAGGGACGTGACCACGTTGGGGTAGCGGCCCCAGCCGTACTCCCCCGCTTTCTCCGCGTCAAAGGTCGCAAAACCCGGTGCCAGCAGGATAGCGCCGACCTGGAGTTCCACCCTCTGCTCCACCATATCGTGGTCAATGGCCCCGGCCTGGCAGGTATAGAAACAACTCATACACTCCGAACAGATGCCGCAGGCCAGACAGCGGGCCGCCTCCGCCTGGGCCTGCTCGTCGTCGTATCCGGCGACGACTTCCTCAAAAGTAGAGAGCCGCTGCTCCACCGGCAAGGCGGTCATCGGGACGCGGGGCTGGATGTGAACCTCGCCGCGCGCGATCCGCTCATCAATCTCGGCCCGCGAGAGTTCCACCACCGGCAGTTTGGGCTTCGGCGGTGGCTCCAGTTCCTCCCCCTGCAGGTACCGGTGAATGGCCTGCGCGACTCTGTGTCCGGCGGCGACGGCCTCAATGACGAACGCCGTCCCGGTGGCGACATCCCCGGCGGCGAAGACACCCGGTCGGCTGGTCGCCAGGGTGTTGGGGTTGACGGCGACCGTTGCCTGGTCGGTGATGCCGACCCCGGCGCTCTCCGGGATGAAGGCCAGACCGGCCCGCTGGCCCACAGAGAAGATGACGTTATCGCAGGGGACGACGTGCTCGGAGCCGGGGACGACGACCGGTCGGCGGCGCCCGGTCTCGTCGGGAAGGCCGGGCTCGGTGCGGACGCACTTCATCCCTACGACGCGCCGGTGGCCGTCCCCCAGAATCTCCACCGGCGTGACCTGCCAGTGGAAGACGACGCCCTCCTCCTCTGCCCGTTCCATTTCCTCCGGGTCGGCGGTGGCCTCCTCGCGGGTCCGGCGGTAGTAGACGTGGACCTCAGCGCCCAGGCGGCGCGCGGTGCGGGCCACGTCCATCGCCACGTCCCCTGCGCCGATGACCGCGACCTGCTTCCCCAATTTCGGCGGGTTCCCCAGTCGGACGTCCCGCAGGAAATGGGTGTTGATGAGCACGCCGTCCAGGTCTGCGCCAGGGATATTGAGCCGAATGCCCTCGTGCGCGCCGACGGCGATGAGAACGGCGTCAAACCCTTCCGCAAAGACATCGTCCAGGTTGTTCACCGGGTGGTTCAGCCGCAACTCCACGCCCAGGTCCACGATGTCCTGGACCTCGCGGTCCACAATCCACGAGGGCAGGCGGTACTCCGGCACGCCCACCCGGAGCATCCCTCCGGCAACGGGCAGGGCCTCAAAGACGGTGACGCCGTAGCCCATTTTGCAGAGGTCCTGGGCCGCGGTCAGGCCGCAAGGCCCGGCGCCGATGACGGCGACCCGCTGGAGGTACCGGCGGGGGGCCGGTTCGGGGGGCACGCGCGGTTTGGCGTACACCTTGTCCGTAACAAAGCGCTTGAGCGCCCGGATGTTGACGGACTCATCCAGTTTGGCCCGGTTGCAGGCGTCCTCGCAGCGGTGGTTGCAGATGCGCCCGCAGATGCCGGGGAACGGGTTGTCCTCTTTGATGACCCGTAGGGCATCCTCGTAGCGGCCCTCGCGGATGAGCGCGATGTAGCCCTGAGCCCGTTGACCGGCAGGACAGGCGTTGCGGCAAGGGGCGATACCGCGCTTCTCTATGGCGTACGCGTTGGGGACGGCCTGGGGGTAGAGTTTGTACGCCGCGCGCTGGAACCCCAGCCCCGCGTTGAACCGGTCCGGGATGATGACGGGGCAGACGCTGGCGCACTCCCCGCAGCCGGTGCATTTATCCAGGTCAATGTAGCGGGGCTTTTTGCGCAGGCGGACGGTGAAATTGCCCACGTCCCCGTCCACACCGATCACTTCGGTATCCACCAGCAACTGGATGTTGCGGTGGCGACCGGCCTCCACCAGTTTGGGGCTGAGGATACACATGGCGCAGTCGTTGGTGGGGAAGGTCTTGTCCAGTTGGGCCATGTGTCCGCCGATGGCCGACTTCGCCTCCACCAGGTAGACCTTGAAGCCGGCCTCCGCCAGGTCCAGGGCGGCCTGGACCCCGGCGATGCCCCCGCCGACGACGAGAACGGAACCGATCAGTTCGTTTTGCCCCGCCATGGTGCCCCCTTAAAGAATGACCAATGACGGAATGACCAATGACGGAATGGAATGGTTCAAGGGGTATCCAGTTTCTTTGTCGCGCTTTTGATGATGGCCTGCAGGATGCGGATGAGTTCGTCGCTCTCCTGGATAAGGGAGCGGACCTCGGCATCATCCAGCAACGCGGCCTGAACGATTTCCAGCCAGTACCTCGCTTCTCGCGCCTCCTTATGGGCAATTTTCATCTTGTGGACGAAATCGCGCCGGGATTCCGCGGCATCCGCTTCTTCCACATTGGCGCCTACAGAAGTCGCCGCCCGCACCAGTTGGCGCCCAACCTCCATTCCCGCAACGGTTCGGGGCAACCGGTCCACCAATTTGACCACGCGCACCGCAAACTGAAACGTCCGCTCCTGAATATCCATTCTCCTGCGGCCTGGCCGCCCTTCATCCAAAGACAGCCTTCTCCCTTCCCCCCGCAGCGCCTCCTGTGGCTCCCCCCGCTGCACCATTGCTCCCCCTTTCTTATTTGCGGTCACAGTTCATTGGTCATTCGTTCATTGGTCATTTCTTCATTGGCTCATTGGTCATTTTTCATTTGGTCATTGGTCATTTTTCATTGGTCATTTTCATCGGGCTCGGTCCCAACTCCTTCACCCTCTCCGTCATCTTCCGCGCGGCTTCGGCGAAGGTGGCGCCCATGCCGCCGGACACAAAGACAATCTCCAGCCGGTCCCCCCCGATGCCGATCTTGTCCAGCAGCGCTTTGGCGTACTTCACCCGCGCCAGCGCGCGCTCGTTGCCGTGGACGTGGTGGCAGTTCCCGACGGGACAGGCGACGATGTAGACCCCGTCGGCGCCCTTCTCAAAGGCCTCCAGGATATAGCGGATGTCGGCCTTGCCGGTGCAGGGGAGCCGCACCAGCCGGACGTTGGACGGGTACTTCAACCGCAGCGCCCCGGCGGTATCCGCCGCCATATAGCCACAGTAGATACAGGTAAACGCGACAATCTCCGGCACGAACTCCTCGTGCCCGTTCCCCTTGACGTCCATACCTCCTCCAGGTCAGGAAATGTGCCACAAAGATGTCAGCCTGTAACCGGGCCAACGGCCGGCGCTACGCCGTCGTTGTCACCAGGGCCGGTGTGATTTCCAGCATCAACCGGCCCCGTTCTTCCCCCAAAAGTTCACTGGCATCCAGAATCTCCAGTCCGACCAGACGCCCTTCGGCATCGTAGTCCGCAATAATCTGATCGCCCAGCGGTCTCGCCTGCGCGGCACCCGGCCCCACAACGCGAAACTGGAGATACAGAGCATCCACCTCCGCATCATAGTAAATTTTCATCTTATTCCTCCACTTTCTCACTTCCGTAGTACACCAGAACCGTCACCACAACAATTTTATCAAACTCTTCCGCAAAAATGACATGCACTGTTTTATAGAGATATACCTTATGGTCTACCGGTGATGGTCGTCCATAGACAAAAGTTCGGCGCGCCTGATACTTCCCAGCCCGTGCTGGTTCCCACGGACTCCCTTGAATCGTCTGAATGACCTCTGCATCGGTTGCACCGCGCAGATACATCCTGTGTCGGGCATGACGTGAAAAGTAGATCGGTTTCACATTTGTCAGATCATCCGCCATTGGTCATTGGTCATTTGTTCATTGGTCATTTTTTCATTGGTCATTAAACCTGCGCCAGCACCTGCTCATCCTTATACGCCACCAACTGGATGGCCTTCGCCGGGCACTCCGCCGTGCAGGTCCCGCAGCCCTGGCAGAGCGCGGGCTCAATGTAGGCCGCGCCCCGGATGCCGCCCACGCCGATGTCCGTGTAGCGCACCTTCGGAATCCCGAACGGGCAGGCCCGCACGCAGGTCAGACAGCCCACACATTTGGACTGGTCCACCCGGGCCACCACGCCGCCGATGTAGAACTTATCCTTCGTCAGGACGGTCAGCGCACGGCCTGCGGTCGCCTGGGCGTTGGCAATGCACTCCTCAATGAACTTGGGGTAGTGGGCCATGCCGCAGACGAAAATCCCCTCGCCGACGAAGTCCATGGGCCGCATCTTCAGGTGGGCCTCCATGAAGAAGCCCTCCCGCGAGAGGGGCACGTCCAGGATGCGGGCCAGGCGCTCCGTCCCCTCCGAGGGCAGGACCGCCATGCTCAGCGAGACCAGGTTGGGATAGAGGGCCACCTCCCGCCGCAGCGACGGGTCCCAGGCCACCAGTTCCAACTGCGGCCCGACGGAGCGGATGGTGGGCATGTGCTCGTCATCGTAGCGCATAAAGATGACGCCCCGGCGCCGCGCCTCGGTGTAGACCGCCTCCCGGAAGCCGTAGGTGACGATGTCCCGATACAGCACCACCACCCGGCAATCCGGGTTGAGCATCTTGATGCGGATGGCGTTCTTCATCGTGTTGGTGCAGCAGATGCGGCTGCAGTAGCCCACCTCCCCCTCGGGCCAGACGCACTGGATGAAGACGACGGTGTCCAGGTCAGCGATGCGCTCCGGGCGGTGGACAATCATCTGCTCCAGTTCCATAGAGGTGACGACGCGCGGGTCCCGCCCGTACATGTAGACCGACCCGCGCCACTCCCGTCCGCCCGTAGCGACAATGGTCACGCCGTGGCGGACCTCCGTCTCCACCGTCTCGCCGGTGCGGGTGGTGGTGCGCAGGACGGAGCGGTACTCCCCCACCCGGCCCGTATGGGAGACGACCTCGGTGCGGGTGAGGACGCGGATGCGCTCGTGGCCCACCACCCGGTTGACCAGGTCCCGCAGGAGCCGCTGGGGGTCCTCCCCCTCCGCCACGTAGTAGACGTAGCGCAGGTTGCCGCCCAGTTCCGGCTCCCGCTCCACCAGCACCACCTCGTAGCCGGCGTCGGCGATGGTGAGGGCCGCGGTCATCCCGGAGACACCGCCGCCGATGACCAGCGCGCGCGGCTCCGGCACGACGGCCTCTTTGTAGACGGGCTCCGCCAGCCGCACGCGCGCCAGCGCCGTCGCCAGCATCGCCTTCGCCTTGCGCGTCGCCCCCTCGGGGTCGTCCACGTGTACCCACGCGCAGTGCTCCCGCAGGTTGACCATTTCCATAAGATACGGGTTCAGGCCGGCCTGTCGGGTGACTTTCTGGAAGAGCGGCTCGTGGGTCCGGTGGCTGCACGCGCCGACCACGACCCGGTTCAGGTTGTGCTCCCGGATGGCCGCCCGGATGGCGTCCTGTCCGGCGTCAAAACAGCCGTAGTCCACCACCTGGACGTGGGCCACGTCCGGCTGGGTGCGGGCCCAGGCCGCCACGTCCTCCACGTCAATCACGCCGTCCAGCGTGGGCGTGCAGCGGCAGAGGAAGACGCCCACCCTCGGCGGTTCGCCGCGCACGTCCCGCTCCGGCACGAATCCGTCCGGTCTCCAGAGGAAGGGGTATTCCCGGCTGGACGGGTGTTCGCCCAGGTGCTCCCGCAGCAGCCGCATCACGTCGCCGGCGGCACCCGCTGCGTCTATGATGGTCTCCGCAATCTCCTTGGGCGACTGGAAGGTCCCGCAGACGTAGATGCCGGG
>JAGHZG010000043.1 GCA_017743275.1 Chloroflexota bacterium
TGGGCTCGGAGATGTGTATAAGAGACAGCCCTGCGGGTGGAGGCCCCCGTCCCCGGTCGGTCCGTCGTGGGGATTGAGGTGCCCAACGACCGGGTCAGTCGGGTCTCCCTCCGCGCGGTGATGGAGAGCGACGCCTTCGCCGCTATGGACTCTCCCCTGGCCATCGCGCTGGGGGAGGATGTGGCGGGCACCCCCATCGTGGCCGACCTGAGCACCATGCCCCATCTACTCATCGCCGGCACCACCGGCTCCGGCAAATCCATCTGCATCAAGGCCATCGCGACCTGCCTGGCGATGACCAACCGGCCCGACCAACTGCGGTTTGTGATGATTGATCCCAAGATGGTGGAACTGGTCCGCTTCAACGGCCTGCCCCACCTTCTGGGACACACCGAAGTGGAACTGGACCGCATCGGTCGGGTGCTGCGCTGGGTGACCCACGAGATGGACGAGCGGTACCGACGATTTGCCGCCGCTGGAGCCCGTCACATAGACGATTACAACGAAAAGGCGGTCCGGAGCGACCCCTCTCAGCAACTCCCCCGCATCGTCGTCCTGATAGACGAACTGGCGGACCTGATGATGCTGGCCCCGGAGGAGACGGAGCGCACCATCTGCCGCATCGCCCAGATGGCCCGCGCGACCGGCATCCATCTGGTGGTGGCCACCCAGCGCCCCAGCGTGGACGTGGTGACGGGACTCATCAAGGCCAACTTCCCGGCCCGCATCTCCTTCGCCACCGCCAGCCAGGTGGACTCGCGGGTCATCCTGGATATGCCCGGCGCGGAGACGCTGCTGGGCAAAGGGGACATGCTCTACCTGGCCGCGGACGCCGGCCATCCGGTACGGTTGCAGGGGTGCTACGTGAGCGAGGCGGAGATTCAGCGGGTGGTGGACTTCTGGCGGCAGCAATTGCCCAGGTGGGTCAGCGAAGCGCCGTGGGAGTCTATGATGCCCGCGGCCGGCGTCCCCTCCGCGCTCACTTCGCAGGAGGAGGACGACCTACTCCAGCAGGCGATTGCCCTGCTGCGGAACCGGGAGACCATCTCCGCGTCCTACCTGCAGCGTCGGCTGCGCATCGCCTACCCGACGGCGGCCCGGCTGATGGAGCGGCTGGAGGAGATGGGGCTGGTCGGCCCGCCGGAGGCCGCCGGCCGCCCCCGCCGGGTCATCGGCGGCGAGGGCTGAAATATGGATGATGGATCACGGACCACAGACCACGGACCACGGACCACAGACCACAGACCACGGACCACGGACCACAGACCACAGACCACGGACTATGGACTTACTGTACAGGCTGACAGCCTGCGCTACCCTCGTCGTCTGTCGTCTGTGGTCTGTTGTCCGTCGTCTTTGGTCTGTCGTCCGTCGTCTGTGGTCTGATTTGCCAAAATCCGCGCTCTGTGTTATGATTGTGCCCGTTTACACGCCCGGACGGGCTTTCCGCCTCCGGCGCAGACCGGAGGCAATCCCGTGGAAAGGAGGTTTCAACCGTCCATGCGAAACTACGAACTGACCTATATTGTGCACCCCCAGGTGGACTCCGAGGGGCTGGCAGCCGTCATTGATGAGGTCAAGAACCTGGTGGAGTCCAACGGCGGCGCCGTCCACAAAGTGGAGCCCTGGGGGCTCCGGCGACTGGCCTATCCCATTCGCAAAGTCCGGGAGGGCCAGTATGTGTTTATGGAGATTGGCCTGGATGCCCGGGGTGTAGCCGAACTGGATCGGGCGCTCAAACTCAAAGAACCGATTCTCCGCCACCTGATTGTGCGCACAGACGAAGATTAACAACAAGGAGTACGGCAGAGATGAGAGGGCTGAACAAGGTGATGATTATCGGTTACCTGGGTCGGGACCCTGAGATGCGGTACACGCCGGCCGGTCGGCCGGTAACCTCCTTCAGCGTGGCGACCACGCGCGGCTGGACCAACTCCAACGGCGAACGGCGCGAGGAGACGGAGTGGTTCAATGTGGTCGCCTGGGGAAATCTGGCGGAAATCTGCAAGCAGCGCCTGCGCAAAGGGCAGCAGGTGTACATTGAAGGCCGCCTGCAAACCCGCGGCTGGGAAGACGCCGAAGGTAAAAAACACTTCCGCACTGAACTGGTCGCTCAGGAAATGATCATCCTGGGCGGTCGCCCGCAGTCCTTTGAGGAGCAACCCGAGGCTGAAGAGGAAGAAATCAGCGCGGGCGAAGAAGCGGTCGGTGAGGAGTTCCCATTCTGAATCAAGAATCAGGAGAATCAGAAGAGTCGGATGTTGATTCTCTGATTCTCTCCTCGGAGGTGAGGATTGGCAGAAGAGAGACGGTCATCATCGGGAGGACGGCAGACCACTCGGGCCACGACTGCGCGGGGGGAGGCCCGGATGCCGCAGGCCCAGTGGCGGCGGGCCGTGCGCCGTTGCGTGTTCTGCGCCGAGAAGGTGGAAAAGGTTGACTACAAGGACGCCAATACGCTGAGCCGATTCCTGAGCGAACGGGGCAAGATTCGGCCCCGGCGGCAGACGGGCCTCTGCGCCCGCCATCAGCGGCAACTGGCCCGGGCCATCAAACGGGCCCGCCATCTGGCCCTCCTGCCCTTTGTTGTAGACTTCATCCATCCGGCCTGACCCGTTGCTTTTCGTTCATCCCAGATAGCCCAACGAAGGAAGATTTTTGCGTCTCCCAGGGGATTCAGGGGGGATATAGAGTTTTTGCGGCGGCTCTGCTGCCGCAAAAACTCTATTTTCTTCCTCAATGCTGGGTGTCTGGACATGTTTTCTTTCTCCACGTGAGGGTCCATTATGTCCAGAAAACGGAAAGAGGTTGCAGCCCCGCGCCCGTTGACCAAAAAACAGCGCACCCGGGCGGAACGGGAAGCGCGGATAAACCGCTGGATCATCGCCAGTACGGTCGCCGTCGGCGTCCTGGTTATCGGCATCTTGGTCTACGGGTACCTGACCGAGAACGTATTCAAAGGCCGGGAGCCGGTCGCCACAGTCAACGGCGTCCCCATCACCACGGCCGATTTCCAGGCCCGTGTCCGACATTACCGTATCGTCCTCCAGGAACAGCGGGACTACTACACCGCTCAGCGGATGGCACTGGACCCCACCGACCCCAGCGTCTCCTTCTGGCTGGAGTTCCTGAATAACCAGATCCGCCAACTGGATGCTATGCTCTCCGAGGCCTACGCGACCCTGTTGGGCAAAGAGGTGCTGGACCAGATGATCTTGGAGGAACTGATCCGGCAGGAGGCCGCCCGGCGGGGGCTCACGGTCTCCCAGGAGGAGATAGACTGGGCCATTGAGGAGCAGTTCGGCTACGACCGGGACGTGGTGGCGGCCTTCCTGACCCCCACTCCAGCGGTGACGACGGAGACAACCCTCACGGCCACGGCGACGCCGGAACCGACACCGGTCTCCAAAGAGGAGTTTGACCGTCGCTACCAGGAATATGTGAAGACCCACCTGAAGCGCAGCGGCCTCAGCGAGGCCAAATTCCGCGCGATGGTGGAGGCCAGCCTGCTCTACGACAAACTCCAGCAGGCAATGGCAGCGGAAATCCCCCCGACAATGGAACAGGTCCAGATTCGCTACCTCTCGTTCCCCACCCAGGAGGATGCCGGAAAGGTAGCGGAGCGGCTGGGCAAAGGGGAGAAGTGGGAAGACATCGCGGCGGAGATAGAGGCCGAAGAGGGAAGTCCCGCCTACGCCAGTGATCCGGAGTGGGTCACGCAGGGGTTCCTGAAGGAGCGGTTCGGCGAGGAGGCCGCCGGCACCATATGGGAGATCCCGGCGACGCAACACACCGCGCCCCTGGCGGGAACGGACGGCCGCTGGTACATCGTCCAGGTGATGGACCGCCAGGTGCGGGCACTGGATTCCTGGCTGCGCTCCTACGAAGAACAGCGGGTCTTCCAGGAATGGCTCCGGGGCCAGATGGCCACGGTCCAATACAGCGACAACTGGGCGTCAAAGGTGCCGACAACGCCATAAGATGACCTTGAACGTGCCAGGCACTTCCAGAAGTGCCTGGCACGTTCGGAAAAAATGAGCCCGACGCTAAAGCGGCGGGCCAAACAGCAAAAGTAAGCCCGATGGTTTCCCATCGGGCTTACTGCTTATACCAGCCCCTGCCGCACTGCGTAGACAGCGGCCTGGACCCGGTTTTTCAACCCCAGTTTCTCCAGAATGTTGCGCACGTGGTTGCGCACTGTATTTTCAGCAATCCCCAGTTCGGCGGCGATTTCCTCGTTGGAAAGCCCCTCTGCCAGCAACACCAGCACCTGCCGCTCCCGCTCTGAGAGGGAGTCCGGTTGGGCCGTGGGTGAGGGTGCCGGGGCCGCGCGCGCCACCTGCCGCAGCAGTTTCCCCGTCATCTCCCGGGAGATGGGGACTTCCCCCTGGGCCAGCCCGCGCAGTTCCTGAAATAGCGCCTCCGGGCGCATGCTCTTGACCAGATAGCCGTCGGCGCCGCAGCGGATGGCTGCCAGAAAGTCCTGGTCGTCCTCCGAGACGGTCAGGACGACCACCCGGACGCCGGGCACTTCTCGCTTGATCTGCCGGGTCGCCTCCAGGCCGTCGCAGACGGGCATCCGCAGGTCCATCAGGACCACGTCGGGGCGCAGGGAGCGGGCCTTCTCTACCCCCTCAGCCCCATCCGATGCCTCGCCCACTACCTGGAAATCCGGCTGCGCGTCCAGCAGACGGGCCAGCCCCTTGCGAAAGAGGATGTGGTCATCCACCAGCAGAATCCGCAACGGGTTCATTCTTCGGTCCTCAAACGGTATGCCAGCACCGGCTCGTATCGTCCCCGTACCTGGACTACCCCCAGAGGGTCAAAACTCCACTTTTTCCCCGCTGAAGCGACCACAGCCTCGGTGACGTATATCTCACCCGCCGGCGCGTACGTGCTGAGACGGGCCGCGATGTTGACCGTATCACCGATGGCGTCGTACTCCGGATGCTGGGATGACCCCAGCAACCCCACCACGGTGGCTCCGGCATGAATGCCGACCCCCATGGGCATGCGCATCAAGTCGGGCTTATCCTGCCACAATTTTCTCAACCGCTTTAATCCATCCTGGGCGGCCTGCAGAGCCTGATCCACCGGATGCTCCATCGGCAGAGGGGCATTGAAAATGGCCGCCACCATATCCCCCACGTACTTGGTCACAATCCCACCCGATTCCACCACCGCGTCCGTGAAAAGGGATAGGTGAAGGCTGACCGCTTCCCGCACCATCCGGGGGTCCTGCCCCTCTGTCAACCGGACAAATCCCCGGACATCCGCGAACAGGGCGACGACGAACCGCACGTCGGTATTCAGCAACTGTTCCCCGTCCGGGGTCTCCACCAGGCGGGCAATGAGCCGGGGAGAGGCCCGTCCCTGAAGGAGGAGAGTCAGGCGGGCCCTTCGTCGCCGTTCATCGTGGGAGCGCCAGAGGCTCACCACCAGCGAGGTGATCCCTATCCCGGCCAGGGGGAAGAAGGGGTCCACCCATTGCCCCTGGTGGATGCCAGCCAGCGCAATGGCCAGGACTCCGCTGAGAAGCGTCAACAGGACCATTCCCAGAAGGAAAATCGGACGAATCCGGGCGATGGCCCAGCCAGAGAGCGCGGAGACGGCCAGGGTGAGAAGGGCGGTCAGATAGAAAGGCGCAGGTGCTACCACGTTGCCGCCGAACAGCGCGGTGGCCACCTGGGCCTGGACCTCCACTCCGGTCATCTCCCCCACCGGAGTCCGGTAGATTTCCACCACCTCTCCGGCAGTCACTCCAACAAAGAGAATCCGCCCCGCCAGCGCATCTGGCGGCAGGTCTCCCTCCAGGAAGGCGCGCAAGGGATAAGTGGGGATGGAACCCGGGCGCGCCGGATAGCGAATCTGGACCCGTCCTGCCGCATCTGGGGTCAGGGGGAAACCGGCCCAGCGGAAGGGGGATGCCATCGGCGGCGGGATGGCGGCCTGAAGATAGAGGGCAACGGCCCGCCAGGCCAGGGCAGGGACTGCCTCATTGCCGGACTGGACCCAGAGGGGAATCCGACGCAGGACCCCATCGGAGTCGGGGATCAGGTGGATGTGCCCGATCAGCAGGTTCTTTAAGGTTTTTGGACCACTCGTGCGGGCCCCGGAGTCGGGGCGAAGCAGGTAGGGGAAACCCACACTGCCCGCCTGGGGGGAGGGCGTTCCAACCCCCGTTGCCGGCCAGATGATGAGCCCGTTCGGTAGAGTAACGGTCCATGTGGTTTCAACAGCCGGCGATAAGGGAAAGTCCAGCGCCACCACCCGCACCCCGGCCTCGTGGGCCCGCCGGAACAACGCCTCGTACTGCTCAGCCGGCCATTCGGCCGGCGGCCCATACTGCTGGAGCGCCTCCAGGTCTATGGCGATGATGGCCACTGGCGCTCGTGCCCCCCCGGCAATATGGAACAGGTCGCCCAACCGCGCTCTCCACTCGGGGAAGAGGCCGTAGTAGGCCGCCAGACTCAGCAGAAGACCCGTAATGATTCCGATCAAAAGACCGACCAGGGATCGGCGCATCGCCCGAAACGGTTATCGCACAGGCACCGGCATCAACGGGACGGGCACAAAGGTCACGAACCAGATGATGACCATCAGGATTCCCAGGACGGTGCGCCCGGGCCCGATTCGGGAGGCATCGTTCAACGGCGGGGGGTGGCGGGGGCCGAAGAGAAGGCCCAGTCCGGCCCAGATGATCCAGGTCGGCCAGGCGGGATTTCCCATCACCCAGAGATAGACCCCCAGGGCGCCCAGCAGGCCGATGGCCAGATAGGCCAGTTTCCAGGCCCGACGGCCCAGCAGGGCGTAGGCCACATGTCCCCCATCCAGTTGGCCGATGGGGAGGAGGTTGAGGGCCGTCACCAGGAGCCCTGCCCATGCGGCGAAAACGACCGGACCGCCGGGACTGGCGGGCAGAGAGAGCCAGACATCCTCACCCGTCACCGGGTCGGGCAGGACGCGCCCAAAGATGACATACTTGGCCGCCATATAGAGCAGCGAGTTCCCTTCCTGAAAAACAATAGCCGTCTGTTCTCCCGGCGGGAGGAAGTCCGATGGCCGCCCCACGCGGGTGAAGAGCAATCCCAGGAGGAGCAGCGGGACGGCGACGACGAATCCGCCCAGTGGCCCGGCGATACCGATGTCAAAGAGGGCCTTGCGGTCTCGCATGGGGGCCCGCTGGAAGATGACCGCGCCCATCGTGCCCAGGATGCTGAAGGGCATGGGAATGAAGTACGGGAGGCTGACTGGCGACCCGTACCGGCGGGCGACGAAATAGTGGGCCAGTTCGTGGGCCAGGAGAATCCCCATCAGGGCCGCCGCAAAGGGCAACCCGGAGAGGAGCACGCTCAGGAACGTTCCGCCCGGTAGAGGGGCGGCCCCGGCCAGCATAACCGTCAGCAGGGTCGCCAGAAACAGGATCAGGTTGACCCAGGAGCGTGGCGCCTGGGCCCGCACCATGCCCCGGACAGCGATGACCTGGTAAATGTCCTTCTGTCGGGAGAGAAGCGCGATGTAGCCCAGCGCGGCGAACCGCTCCGAAATCCGCTCAAAGGCCCGGTCCGGGTCGTCGTAGAGGCGACCGTAGAAGGCAAACGCCGGTTCGGCCCCCTGCTGGGCCTCCACCCGCTCCACCGCCATCAGGTCTCCCAGTTGGCTGCGCAGCCGGTCCAGTATGGGAGAAAAAGTCCCAAATGAGTCGTCCATATCTGTTTCCTGTTTAGAGATTTGCCCTTGCCACGGGCTTCCCAGCCCAATGGTGCTGATATTTGAGATTTAGAAGTATGTGGTGCAGGCCACCAGGCCTGTGGCCGTGACCCGCAGGCGAAAAGCCTGCGTCGCGAAAAAGTCAGTGCCATTGGGTTCCCAGCCGGTAGCGTTGGCCGTCAGCCGGTACGGAGCCAATGGCCTGCGCTACCGTTGCCCCGGGAGGGGTGCTGGAATATTGTACCACGAAATGGCCTGAAGGGAAAGGGACTTGCCCCATCCTACCGCATATGGTAAACTTATCCTGCACCTGCAGAGAGGGAGAACGAAGATGCTGGCCAAAGTCACCAGTTGCGCCCTCATCGGACTGGAAGGGATTCTGATCCAGGTAGAAGTGGATGTCGCCCACGGCATGCCTTCCCTCACCATCGTCGGGCTGCCGGATACGGCCGTCAAAGAGTCCATAGAGCGGGTGCGGACGGCCCTCCGCAATACCGGCCTGCGCTTCCCCAACACGCGGCTGACCATCAACCTGGCCCCCGCCGACATCCGCAAAGAGGGCCCCATCTACGATCTGCCCATCGCGGTGGGCATCCTGGTCGCCTCGGAGCAGGTCTGGCCCCAGGAGGTGGAGGGCGCCCTGTTCATCGGCGAACTGTCGCTGGACGGCTCCGTCCGCCATATCCCCGGCGTCCTGCCCATCGCTGCGCTGGCCCGCCAGGAAGGGCTGCAGCGGCTCTTCGTCCCGGCGGTGGACGCGCCGGAGGCCGCGCTGGTGGACGGGTTGGAGGTTTATCCCGTGGAGAATCTGGGGCAACTGGCGGCCCACCTGCAGGGGCTGGCGCGCATTCCGCCCTACCGCCCCGCCGAAGACCCGATGTCCGTGCCCCCGCCGGCCTATGCGGCGGATTTCGCCGACATCCGGGGCCAGGAACACGTCAAGCGGGCGCTGGAGGTGGCCGCGGCGGGTGGCCACAACGTCCTGATGGTCGGGCCGCCCGGCGCGGGGAAGACCCTGCTGGCCCGCTCCGTCCCCTCCATCCTGCCGACGATGACGCTGGAGGAGGCAC
>JAGHZG010000044.1 GCA_017743275.1 Chloroflexota bacterium
GAGTACGACTGGGTACATCACTTTGACGGCTGGCATCCGATAGACCTGCGTCTCCTGGGTGCGCCGTCGTGGTATGATGTTTCATTTAAGGCTGTTAGTAGCGGTGGAGACGGCAACTGGATTCCGGGGATACCGGTGCCGGTCATTGAAGCGCGGTCGGTGCTGCGGCCAACGCCTGTTGGAGGGCCATGATGCCGTTCGTTGTTGTGGCGGTGGCAACATGGATTGCCCTGGATGGTGCCGTATGAGCGCCGAACAGATTGGGGGGATTCTGTTCTGGACCCTTTTTGCCGCGATGATCCTGGTGTTTCTGGGGTTGTTCCTGGGCATCAGGGTGCCAGCGCGGGCCATGGCAAAAGCGGGCGGGGGCCTCGTTGCCTGCGCGGCAGCAATTCTGTTCGTCTCCCGCCTACCAACGGAGATCGTCGGAGGTATTTTGACATGGGGCTTGTTGGCGCTGATGTACTTCGGGTTGTTCTGGGCGCTGACGCGAAAAAGATGACGGCAGATGAAATCCTGGCCGTTGTCCGCCGGGTTCGTCTGCCAGAGTGGGAGGACAACCTGCGGCGCTGGATTGCAGTCACGGCGACCGGAGAGAATGATCGTGTACCGAGCGACGACGAAATCCGCTCCTGGCTGGCCGATGAAGCCGTGCTGGTAAAAGTGGCCTGCCTGGTGCGGCGAGTTCCGAAATCCTGGTTGAAGGAGGAGTAATGTTTTTGTTCCTGGCTGGCACAATAACTGGACTGATTGTTGCCATTATTCTTGCCGGGGTAGGAGCTCTCTGGCCATGGGTGGTTCTGTCCTTCCTGTTCTTCTCTGGCGCGGGATTGCTCTCAGGTGCCCTGTGCGAGGCCGCCGCTCGCGCAGACAGGGAAATTGAAGCGGGTTACTCCTTGCAGAATGCCGGGCAAGGGCATTGTGCGCTACCGGTGCCGCCGGTGCGGCACAGTCAGGAACGCATGGGAACCATGGCCTCCAGGAATACTATTACTAAATGAGGAGGAGAATGTTCGGCAGGAAGAAGAGGGTTGTCGTTACAGTAGCCACACGGCACCCCGGCGCGCTGGCAGCGCTGGAAAATGCCGAAGATGTGGAAATCCGGGAGGCCATGACGACCGGCGGGTTATACCGGGTTCTTCCGGGTGCACATCTGGCCGTGGTGGACCTTGAACTGCTGACCGAAACTTCGGTGACCCGAGATCAGGTGTCACGGCTTCTCCAGGATATGCTCTGTGTCGGCGGGGCAGGTTTTGCCGCCAGTCCGGATGAATGGCTGGCCCGCGCGCGGCTGGCCTCCGGGCTGGGTCTGGAAACCCTGCCCGCGCGGGTTGTTGCACTGACGTCGCTTTCCGGCGGCGTGGGCAAGACAACCCTCGCACTGAGCCTGGCACGCCACTTCCGCACCAAGGGGATTACCGTAGCGGTGGCCGAATTGACGGTGGGCCCCAGCGCATTCCAGGCGTTGATGACGGATGGATACTTCCCGCACATTTACGAGGTTGCCACACAGGGCAAGACCTGGGCTACCTGGAACGGTATAACCGTAGCACCAATGGACTGGCGCTCGGCACAACTGCTGTCATCAGACCAGGCAGAGCGGGTATGGCGGGATCTGGCTGCCAGTCACGTAGTCACTCTTTTTGATGTACCCGCGTATCATCCCTTCTGGGCAGTCGTGGAAAAGATGTCCCATGCCGTGCTGGTCATAGCCGATCCCAGGCCGGATTCCCTGGCCAACGCGCTGTTCCTGTCCGAGATAACAGACGGGAAGGCCCGGATTGTGTTGAACCGTTCCGGTCTCTCGGCCCGGCTGATGGTGGAGGACCCGGCGGCAGTTGTACCCGATGTGGGGAGCGACGCGCGGGGGTTCCCGCCGTCGCTGGCCCGGCGGCTTGCGCCGGTGATTTACCCGGGTTGGAGGGCGTGATGTCCAGGCGCACACAGATATTCCTTGCTCTTATTTCTCTGCTGGTTGCCGCCGGGAGCGGGTTGCTGGTGTATTCGTGGTTTGATCGGATGGTGACTGTGGCAGAAGTCGTTGTGCCAGCGCGCACGATTCCGGCGGGAGCGCTGATTCGTCCGGATATGCTAATGCTGAAAGAGGTCGCCCGGCCCCTTCTGAAGGAGAACATTTACATCCGACCGGATGACCTGACCGGGAAGGTCGCGGTGGTGCCTCTCCAACCCGGGATGCTCGTGTATCGCCCGTTTGCCGTATCGCTTCAGGAATATCGTCTCGTGGACGATCCCAGCATGGAAGTGGTCAGTTTCCCCATCAACCCGGCCCGGGCCGTAGGCGGCCAGATTCAGCCCGGTCACCGGATCAACATCTGGGAACTGGCCGCGACGCGACCCATCTCCCAGACCGATCTGCTGGAACTGGCATCGGGAAGGTGGGCCACGGCCACGCTGGTGCTGGAATCCGTCCTGGTGGTGGACGTGCGGGCTGCGAGCGGTCAGGCGGTGGCCCGATCGCCCCAGGCCGTGCCCGGCCAGATGGAGGGTCAATCTCAGTCCTCTTCCTCAGGTGCATTGCAGATTCTGACGGTGGCCGTGCCCCGCGACCAGGCCAGGAAGATTCTTCACCTGGCCGCAATGGAAAACGGCGGGGTGCAGATATGGGTCAGCCTTGCTCCTACGGAGTGACCGAATGGATTTGCTGAGCGTTTTGCCGGTCGTCCAGGAGCAGGTGCTGGGTCGGGGAATCCCGGTCCCGGGCTGGCGGGACACGGAGGCCGAACATCAGCGCTTTGCTTCAGCAGTGGCGCAGGTGCTGACGGAACTGCGGCTGGCCACGGGGATGCCGCCGGGAGAGGCCGCGAAAGTCCTGGCCCGGGCTATGACCGGTATTGGGGTTCTTCAACCGCTGCTGGAGCAGGATGGGGTTGAAGAAATCATCGTTCGTGGCGGGTTTGTCCAGATAGAGCGCAGGGGTGTGATTGAAGATGTTGGAAATCTGGCGCCGGATTCACATTTCGAGCAGGTGGCGCGGCGGGCCGCCGATCTGGGCCAGCGGATGCTCAAGGGGGACCGGCCCTATGTCCTGGTGGATTTGCCGGACGGCAGTCGCTTTACGGCAATCATCCCGCCGCTTTCCCGGAGGGGGACGGCCATCAACATCCGGGTTTTTGCCCACACCGCGCTGTCGCTGGATGACCTGGCGCGATTCCGGACGTTTGAAGTTCCGGAGGAGGACAACCCGGCAGCCACGGGGTCGGAGCCGGATATGCTCCCGCCGGTGGCGCGGTTTCTCCGGGCTATTGCAGAGCGGAACGTCGCAACTGTGCTCGTCTCCGGCGAGTTCGGGGCCGGAAAGACCACTCTTCTCAACGCGATGAGCCGGTATGTTCCGGATGATGTCCAGCTTGCCGTGGTGGAGACGTTTGAGGAATTGAAGATTGCCCACCCCCACCCTCTGCGGGTGGTAGTCCCCGAGGGGCGTGAGGGCAACTTTCCCACGATGGATGAGGTATTGAATATCGTCATTACCAGAATGCGGCCCGACCTGCTCATCGTGGGAGAAATCGTCCGGGACGAAGCACCCAGGTTCCTGGATGCAATCAATTTAGGCAAGAAATCCTGGAGCACGATCCACGGGAACGACGCGATGGGAGCCCTGTACCGGCTGGAGACGAAGGCGCTGGTCTCCGGCCTGCCGCACACGGCGATCCGGGAACAGATTGCTGCCGGAGTGGACCTGATCGTCCACATGCGGAAATATCGCGGTCGCCGGTACGTGGCCGAAGTTGCCCGGGTAGAGGGCCTGGATGCGGACGGGCACTACCGCCTGCGCTATCTCTACCGGACGGGCTGGGGGGGCGACGATTTGCAGTTCCTGACGAAAGAATTGGAGGAACTGGGATGCGTCTGACGGCGCTGCTGGTGCTGATTCCGGTCCTGGCCTTCTCGGCGAGCGCCGGGCTGCTGACCCACTGGGGGCTGGTATCTGTCGCCGACCTGGTGCGGGGGTTGCATCGGCGTTTCTCCCGCCGGTATCGGCTGGACCGGGTCTTGGGACGAGTGACCGGTGTCGCCGAGCAACGATCGTCGCGGCGATTGCCCATTCCCGTCCCGGTCGGTCTGGGAGCGGGGCTGGCACTGGCCGTAGCATGGCATCATCCGGTTATCTCGCCCTGGTGGGTGGTTCTCGGAGGACTGGCGGGGTGGATGCTGATCTCCACCCGGCCTTCTCTGCAACGGGAGACCCTCCGCGACCTGGAAACGTTGGTTTCCGGGGTGCGGGCGATGTACATCGTGGGTCAATCGGTGTTCGGGCCGCTGGAGGCCGTCGCGCAGGACCTGCCTTCCGGCAGCGAATTGCGAATCGCCGTAGAGGAGGCCGTCCGGCGACACCGCGCAGGACGGACGGTTGACGAAAGCCTGGGTGTGCTGAAGGGCCGGTGGCCGTTTCTTGACCGGCTGATTCTGATTCTGTCCGAGTCGTCCCTTGCGGATACCGGCTCGGTTCGGGATGCGCTTCTGGGGCTGGAAGAGCAAATCCAGAAGAGCCGCAATCTTCTGGACCGCGCGAGAGTGGTTCTGACGGTGAATCTCCTGACCTTGCGAATTTTGCAGGTGGTAAACCTGGTTGCGATTGTGGTGGTAACGGTGATCCCTACCTGGCACCAATTCTTCGCCGCGCGACCGGCAATGCTGGTTGCCGCGACCCTGGCCGGGCTGCTGGGCAGCTGGTACTTTGCTTCCGAAATGCGGCGGATAGAGGAATTGATATGAGATACCTGGTGGCAGTTCCGGTGCTGGCGCTGGCTGCAAGCGTTGGCCTGCTGGCCTACTGGATGCTCGGCGGGATGGCAGGTGTGCTGGCAAGCCGTACCAGGCGGATACTGGACCGGATTATGATGCCGGTCCGGGAACCGGAGAGGCCGTCCGAGGAGGAAGTGTACGGCCTTCCGAGCAACCTGACCCTACCGATGATTCTGTGCGCCGTCGGGGGGCTGGTGCTGACGATGAATATGATGACCGGGCCGGTGCGATTTGCCGGGGCGGTAGCAGTAATTGTACCGCTGCTGTGGCGGCAGCGAGTGCTGGGAATGGCGCGCCAGCGGGCGCGGCAAGAGCTGTGGGAAATCCTGGAGCAGGTCCACCTCTCGCTGGTTTTTGGTGGTAGCCTGGCGGCTACTCTGATGAATATCGTTGATGCCGGTGGCAACGGGGTCGTGCGCGGACGGATGCAGGCGCATCGCCAGACCTTGTTGCTCCAGGGGCCCGAAGAATTCTTGGAAGTCCTCTCCGGTGAATTGCAAATCAACGAGTTGCGAGGGCTTCTGCGCCGGGTACGCGCCGCGCGGCGGGGTGGAACATCCTATGAAGAAGCAGTCCGGAGCGCAATTGCGGATGTGCGCCAGGAAATCTGGCATCGTGCTGAAGTTGATGTAGAGGGGGCTCCGATCCGACTGCTTCTTCCAATGGTCTTCACTCTTCTCCCGACCGCGCTGGTGCTGATTTTGTACCCGCCGGCGGAAATGCTCAGGGCCATGCTGGCAGGGGCCGGACCTGGTGTTCTGCCGTGACATCCCGATAGGAGGTAAGCGCAATGAAATTCCTGCGTGGCGTGCGTGCGACCGGCACTGTGGAGTGGGTTGTCACCGCCGTTGCTGTCGTGGCTGTGGTGGCGACGCTCATTTTGAGCCTCGCCAACACGTCGGCAACGGAGGGCGGCAAGACACGCACCTGGGTGGACGGCATTCCGGACCCGTGATCGGGTGGAGAAGGGAGGGTGGCCTGCCACATCCTCCCTTTTCCGAAATTGGCAACAGGAGGAAGAATGAGATTTCTTCGGGAGGCACGTGCGACGGCATCGCTGGAGTGGCTGATTGTGGCCGTGGTCATCGTGGCCGTGATTGGGGCAACCCTGCTGGGAGTTTTTGATGCTGTCAGGAATAGACTGGCTGCCATCCGTGATTCGCTTTGATGTGCTCGGCGTGACGCTCTGGCTGGTCATCCTGGTTATCCAGGATGTCCGGCATTGCCGTTTGTCCCACTGGCTGACCACGGTGCCTCTGGTCAGTATGGCGATCATTGCTCTGGGGTTTGCCGTGGCCAACTGGCTGGCCGGAGGCTGGTCTCGCTTCGTGGCCGATTCGGTGGCGCTGGTTCTGGCTTTTATCGCGGTATTGGCGTCTGACACCTGGGCGGCGCTGGTACCTGCGGTTAATGCCCTGGTGCTGGCCTGGTGGCAGGGGACTCCGGCAGGCCAGGTCGCGGTGGCCGGATGGCTGGTCGCCCTGGGGCTGGCGAAGGCCGGGATATGGGGCGAAGGAGATGCAAAGGTGCTGATGATTCTCCTCGCTCTGTACCCGGATATTCGTCTTGCTATTGCCGTTGCCGCGGCAATTATTTTCCTCGGACTGGCAATGCTGGTACAGCGGCTCGGCCCGGCGTTACCGTTTCTGCTTCTGATGACGCTTCGGGACGGGCTGGCTGGTCGGTTTCCGGCCCGGACCGGGGAAACCGGCGTGGTCGTTACCGGCCTGATGCCGGTCATTGCCGCCGGCGCGCTGGTGTACGTCTGGGGATTGTATCTGCTGGGAGGGTAAGGTGTCCAGGGAAAGCGGCCAGGGAACAGTAGAACTCTTGCTGGTACTGGTGGTTCTTTTGCCGATCCTGTTCGGCGCGTTCAGCCTGGCTCAGGGCATCATCCTGAAGCACAGCCTGGATGTGAGCGTGGAAAAAGCCGCCCGGGTCCTGTCAATAAACCCGTCCGACTATGCTTATGCAGAGTACCTGATTCGGTCGGAAGTGGACGGTGGGCTGCTTGGGGGCGGGTACGGCCAGCAGGTGGTGATTCGGCTCTACGATGCGGTTACCCACGCGGAAATCTCTCCGGCAGCCCTGGCCGGTGCCGGATTCGGATACCGATTCGTGGTGCAGGCCGAGATTCCCTGGCAGGCCGACATTCCGTTCCTGTCGTCCGGCCCGCAGACAATTTCCGTGATTCACTTCGGAATGGTGGAGCGATTTCCGTAATGTTCAAACATTCTGAAAGCGGACAGGTAACCGTTCTCGCCGTTATCCTGGTGATGGTACTGGTGCTGGTCGCCGGTGCGGTAGCGGACCTGTACCGCATTCAGGAAATCCGTTCCTTTGCCTATCGTGCCGCAGAAATGGCGGCATTGGCCGGTGTTTCCCGGGGGCGGGACTACGGTTCCGTCATTTCCACCGGCCAGATGCGGGTGGAGCCAACAGTGGCGTATGCCACGGCGGAAGAGATCCTGCTGAGTACTCTTTCATGGCACAATCTCACGGCCACATATGACATTCGCGTGTTGGAATACGGCGGGGTTGAGCCGGGGTTTCCACCAGTGTCCCGTGCCGATCTGTGGAATGCCGGAGATTGGGTCTCAGACGGCCCGGCGGTGGGGGTTTATGTTGAAGTCCCGGTGGAAACAATGCTCTTGGGTTGGGTTTTGGGGGAAGATGTCCGGGTGCACGCGTTCGCTGCGGCAGGGGTGGAGAAGGAACAATGAGAAAATGGGGCATCGCAGGTATGGCTTTGCTTCTGAGCGCGCTGGCACTGGCGGCCACGGCTGTCGCATTGGCCGATGAGTCATATCCGTATGTGCTCTATCTCCCGATGGTATTCGGCAGCGGGAATCGGGTGATATTTCCTGCGGATTATTGCGAGGTGTCGTATCTGGAAAATGCAGCAACGGGGAATGGGCTGCTGAGTCATTGCCAGTCGGTTGACCCGGAGGGATTCATAGCATCCGTTTCTCTATTTCTTGGACAATGCCCTTTACCATTACAGAGCCGATGTTGACCTATCGCGGGGAGAAACTGGGAGAGACGGTGGTTGTCTCCCAGCCCGTGCCGTTCACCATTACCATTCCCCTTTCCGGTCTCCAGCCCGGGCAGGGGATTGTGGTGCTTTCTCCCTGTGAAACGCAGCATGAACCGCTGTGCTGTACCGGGCATGACGGCGTACAGGTGGGAAATGCTTTCCTTTGAAGTAGAAGACACATGGATAAGCGAAGTGCATCCCTGGCCCTGATTCTGATTCTGTTGACCCTTTTCGGGCTATCGTTTGCCCGGCGCTCCCCCGCGGAGGCCGGGCCTGCCGCCGCTCCCCCTCCTCGGTGCGCGTCCTGGACACTGCGCTTTCTGGACGATTTTAACGGCAGCAATCTGGGAAGCGGTTGGTCCAGTAGCAGTGGTGGCGGCAGCATAAGTGTCAGCAATGGTGCTCTTCACCTGAGTCAGGGGTTTTACGACAAATACCCCATTGTTTGGCGAAATGACCTGTTTGACGGACTCAGTGGTCAAATTTTTGCCCTGGAGTTCCGGGTCGCGTGGACGAACCGAACGGCCTACGGGGCCACCGTTGCGGCGGGGACGGGAGCGTATGATGGAACACGGTACAATGCCGGTGACTCCACGCCGATCAATAACTTCGAGAATGTGGTCATGACCCACGGGTATGACCAAAGATCGTATGTCCGGATTCTTCTCGGTTCAGAGAATGCCATCACCCTGGACAACAGATATCACACCGTCCGTGTGGTTTTTGTCGGCCTGGGGGCCGCCAAAGAGATTGACCTCTATATAGATGGAGTGTATCAGAATACCTTTTCCTGGAACGGGACGATACCCGACAGTTTTTATGTCGGGAACCCGTTTATTATGCCGTGGTACGGGAGGTGGACGCAGGAGCATGTGGACTATGTAAAGGTGGAAGTCTGCCAGTCCACGCCAACGCCAACACCCACTCCCACTCCTACACCGACCAACACACCAACGCCGACCCGTACTCCGAC
>JAGHZG010000045.1 GCA_017743275.1 Chloroflexota bacterium
AGAACCTGCCCAATGAACTCAATATACTCGGGTAACAGGTCCGGATGAGTCTCAGCGATGTGCGCTTCCCGCTCATCCGTTAACTCCACCACGCCCTTCAGGTATGGGCATGGGAAAACCCGCATCAGGATGCTCCTTACCGCCGCCGGAACGGCATCCCCAGCAGTTCCAGCAGCCGCCGGGCCTCCTCGTCCGTCTTCGCGGTGGTCACAATGGTGATCTCCATGCCGCGAATCTTGTCAATCTTGTCGTAGTTGATCTCCGGGAAAATCAACTGTTCGCGCAGCCCCAGCGTATAGTTGCCCCGACCGTCAAAAGCGGAAGGAGAAACACCGCGAAAGTCCCGCTGGCGCGGTAGCGCCACGTTACAGAGCCGGTCCAGGAACGCCCACATACGCTCGCCCCGAAGCGTCACCTTCACCCCGATGGCCCGGCCGGCCCGCAACTTGAAACTGGCGACGGACTTGCGTGCTTTGGTAATCACAGGCCGCTGACCAGTGATCGTCGCCAGGTCCTGGACGGCGAAATCCAGTGCCTTCGGATTATCCAGCGCCTCCCCCATGCCGATGTTGATGACGATTTTCTGCAGCCGCGGGACTTCCATAATGTTGCGGTAACCGAACTCCCGCATGAGGGTCGGCCGAATCTGTTCCCGATATAAAGCCTGCAACCGCTGCATTGGACTCACCCTTTAGATTGCAAATTCAAGATTGCAGATTCAATCAAAACGATTGCCCACACTGCTTGCAAATCCGCACCTTGCGCCCGCCTTCCTGGCGCTCAAAACCCACCCGCGTGGCTTCCTTACAGTGCGGACAGACCGGCATCACGTTGGAGATGTGGATCGGCGCCTCAAACTGGATTCGCCCGGGCTGAATCCGTCCCCGGCCCGCGCGGATCGGTCGCTGATGCTTGGTGACCAGATTCACCCCGGAGACCACCACCCGGTTCTCCTTCGGAAGCACCTGCCGGACTTCCCCGCGCTTCCCCCGGTCATCCCCGGCGATGACTTCTACCGTATCTCCCTTCTTCACCCGAATGCCCATTCTTCACCTCGCGGATCGCGTATCGCTAATCGCTTATCGCGCATCGCTCATTGCGGATTGCATCGCGCAGACTCACAGCACCTCTGGTGCCAGGGAAATGATTTTCATGAATCCCTTATCCCGCAATTCCCGGGCGACGGGCCCGAAAATGCGGGTACCGCGCGGGTTGACGCCGGTTGCGTCCAGCAAAACCGCCGCGTTGTCGTCAAAGCGGATGGTGGAACCGTCGGGGCGCCGATACTCTTTGGCCGTGCGGACGATGACCGCCTTGACCACGTCCCCCTTCTTCACCGACGCGTTGGGCGTGGCCTGCTTGACTGTCGCCACGATGACATCTCCGACGTACCCGTACCGCCGCCTGGAGCCACCCATGACGCGGATGCAAAGCAACTCTTTCGCTCCCGTGTTGTCCGCCACCGTCAGACGGGTCTCCTGCTGAATCATGCGACCACCTCCTCAGGGCGTTCGGCCCGCTCCAGAATCTCCTCCACCACCCACCGCTTCAGGCGGCTGAGGGGCCGGGATTCTACAATCCGCACCAGGTCGCCCGTGCGGCAGGAGTTCTCCTCATCATGCGCGTAGTACTTTTTCCGCACCCGCACCACTTTGCCGTAAAGAGGGTGACGGTGGGTCCGTTCCACCTGCACCACCACCGTCTTCTGCATCTTATCGCTGACGACGCGCCCGACCAGTCGCTTTCGCCGTTCCCTCATCGCGTGCCTCCTGCCTCCTGCATGATCCGGGCCAATTCCCGTTCCCGCAGGATGGTCTTGATGCGGGCAATGTCCCGCTTCGCGGCCGTGATGCGGTTATTATCCTGCAGACGGTTCATGTACCAATCCTGCCGCAGGACAAACAGTTCCCGATACGCCTCTTCCAGACGAGCGCGCAATTCCGCATCCGTCAACAAACGGAGTTCTCTGGCTCGCATACTACTCTCCCACCACTTTTTCTCGGGTCACAAACTGGCATTTGATGGGCAGTTTGTTGGCCGCCAGCCGCATCGCCTCCCGGGCCTGCTCCTCGGGCAGACCCGCCAGTTCAAAGAGGATGCGGCCGGGCCGAACGACAGCCACCCAGTGGTCCACAGCGCCCTTGCCCTTGCCCATACGGGTCTCGGCGGGCTTGGCCGTGACCGGCTTATCCGGGAAAATCCGAATCCAGTACTTCCCGCGCCGACGGACGAAGCGGACGATGGCCCGTCGCGCAGCCTCAATCTGACGGCTGGTGATCCAGGCCGGCTCCAGCGCCTGCAGGCCATACTCACCGAAAGCGACTTCGGTGCCCCGGCTCTCCCGGCCCTTCATCCGTCCGCGCATCTGCTTGCGGTATTTGACTCGTTTCGGCATCAACATAGATTACGCTCCTGCCAAATCGTTAAAGGGCCCGATATACTTCCCGGCGATGACGAACGTAAATTATCGTAATTCGCTGCTCTCGTGTGTCTACCTCGTACACAATACGATAATCACCCAGGTGAAGTCTATATAACTGCTGTGTGCCTTCCAGTTTCTCAACACCCCGAGGAAAGGGATTTCTCCTAATTCCTCAATGCGCCTTAATGTGCGCTCAACTACCGATTTGGGCAAATGACGAAAATCCTTATGCACGGACGGCTTGAACTCAATGTTATAAGAGCCCATCTTCCTTCAGCCGTCGCTTCATTTCCTCCAAACCAATCGGCTTCTCATCCCGCCGCTCTGCAACAACAGCCAAATCATGCAGGTCTGCCAGTAACCGCTGATACCGTCTCAGCGAAAGGATCACACCGACCCTTTTCCCCTTCGCGTTCACCACGTATTGCTCCCGCATTGGTTCCATGGCCCTCCCTCTTTTCCCGAAAGAACCCGCAATCTGGCATGCCCCTACCTGATCACCTGTTGCAAACGAGCCGCCGGAATATCGGGCATAATCGGCATCACGTACGTCTCTTTTTTTCAGCCTTCGCCCTCAAATCAGCCCTCACACCACAAACGGCTGCGGTTGCTCCTCCGGGACCTCGGGTTTCGCCTCTGAGAGGACCTCCCCCTTATAAATCCAGACCTTGACGCCAATGCGGCCGTAGGTGGTATAGGCCTCGGCGCGGGCGAAGTCAATATCGGCGCGCAGGGTCTGGCGAGGCACCCGGCCCTCCCGCATGGCCACCGGACGGGCCATCTCGGCGCCGCCAATCCGGCCTTTGCAGACAATCCAGACCCCCTGGGCCCCGGCCCGCATGGCCTGCTGGATCGCCCGCTTCATCGCCCGACCGTGGGAAATCCGGCGCTCCAGTTGGGCCACGATGTTCTGGGCCACCAGCCGGGCGTCCAGTTCCGGCCGCTCCACTTCCCGCACATCCACGTGCACCCGCTTGCCGGTGATCTCCTCCAGGTCCTGCCGGAGCACCTTCACCGCACCACCCTTCCGCCCGATCACAATGCCCGGGCGCGCGGTCCAGATGGTCACCTGCACCTGGTTCGGGAAGCGCTCAACCTCAACCCGGGAGACTCCCGCCGGAGCCAGTTCCCGCTCTATGTACTCCCGAATGCGCAGGTCCTCCTGCAACAGGTCCCGGTAGGCCTTGCCGTCGGCGTACCAGCGAGCCTTCCAATCCCGCAAAATCTTCAACCGAAAGCCGTAGGGATGTACCTTTCGTCCCAAAATGTCCCTCCGAATACAGAATCAAGAATCGGAGAATCAAAGAACCAGAAACAACGCTGGTTCGCTGATTCTTTATTCTTCCTCAAACTCATCCAGGACAACGGTGATGTGAGAAGAGCGGCGGCGGATGGGGCGATACCGTCCCCGGGCCGCAAAGCGGGGCCGCCAGCCCTTGCCCGGCGCCACCCCTGGCCCCTCATCGGCCACAATATGGGCGATGTACAGGTTATCCCGGGAGAGGCCAATGTTCTCTTCCGCGTTGGCGACGGCCGAGCGGATCAGTTTCTCCACCGGGCGCGCCGCGGCGTGCGGCATCATGCGCAGTATCTCCAGCGCTCCCACCACATCCATTCCCCGCACCTGGTCAATCACCCGGCGCACCTTTCGCGCCGACATCGGGATATGCTTCGCCTGTGCACGAACCTCCATACCTCACTCCTTCTTCCTACTCCCTACTCCCTACTCCCTACTCCCTACTCCCTACTACTCCCTACTTCTTCTTCCGCCGCACTTCACCCTTCTTCTCTTTGGTGATGTGCCCCCGATAGGTCCGGGTCGGAGCGAACTCCCCCAATTTGTGACCGACCATATTCTCGGTAATGTAGATGGGCACATGTCGCCGCCCGTCGTGAACGGCGATGGTATGGCCCACCATTTGGGGGAAGATGGTGGAGTCCCGGGACCAGGTCCGGATCACCCGTTTCTCCCCAGCCCGATTCAGTTCCTCCACCTTCCGCAGCAACTTCGGGTCCACATACGGGCCTTTTTTCAGCGAGCGTCCCATAATCCCTCCTTACTCCCTACTTCCTGCTCCTTACTCCCTACTTCCTACTCCTTACTCCCTACTTCCTGCTCCACTACTGCCGACGCTTCCCCCGACGGCGGATGATGTATTTATCCGTCGTCTTATTGCGACGGGTCTTCTTACCCAGGGTCGGCTTGCCCCACGGCGTCTTCGGGCCGGGCATGCCGATGGGCGAACGGCCTTCGCCACCGCCGTGCGGGTGGTCGCGCGGGCTCATGGCCGAACCGCGCACATGCGGACGCCGCCCCAGCCAGCGCTTGCGGCCCGCCTTGCCCAACTTGATGTTGGCGTGCTCCTCGTTCCCCACCTGCCCGACCGTCGCCATACATTCCTTGCGGATCAGCCGCATCTCGCCGCTGGGCAGGCGGACCGTAACGTAATCCCCTTCCTTCGCCAGCACCTGGGCCGCGCAGCCCGCCGAACGGACCAACTGCCCGCCCCGTCCAGGGTACAACTCAATGTTGTGCACCGTCGTCCCCAGCGGGATACGCTCCAGCGGCAGCGCGTTCCCCACCCGGATCTCGGCGGTCGGGCCGCTCATCACCGTATCCCCGACCTTCAGGCCCAGGGGAGCCAGGATGTAGCGCTTCTCTCCGTCCGCGTAGACCAGCAGGGCGATGCGCGCCGAGCGGTTGGGATCGTACTCTATAGAAGCCACGCGGGCCGGAATGCCGTGCTTATCCCGCTTGAAGTCAATCAGACGGTACAGCCGCTTATGGCCGCCGCCCCGGTGGCGGATGGTGATCCGCCCCTGGACGTTTCGCCCGCCCTTTTTCCGCAAGGGAACAACCAGGCTTCGCTCCGGCTCGGTCTTCGTGATTTCCTCAAACAACGAGCCGGTCATCCCCCGTCGCCCGGGTGATGTCGGCTTGTAGACCTTGATCGCCACCTTAGCCCTCCAGCACTTCCAGTTCCGGGATGCGCTCCCCTTCGGCAAGGGTGACCACCGCCTTCTTCCAGGCCGGAATCCGCACCACCCGACGACGTCCCCACCGCCGGACGGCCTTGGCCGGCATGTTGGCGATGTTCACCGCCTCCACATGGACCCGATAAATCGTCTCCACCGCCTGCTTGACCAGGGCCTTGTTCGCCCGCCGGTCCACCTCAAAGGTGTACTGCCGTCGGCGGAGCGAAGTGGCCCGCTGCGTCTTCTCCGTCAAAACCGGACGTTTGATGACCTCGTACAGATGCATGGCCCTACCCCAGAATGGACTCTATCACCTGCAGGGCGCCCAGCGGCATGACCACTTTTTCGTACTGCAGCAGGTCGCGGATGTTCAGGTAACTGGCGTGGAGCGTCTTCACCTTCGGCAGGTTGCGCACGGACTTCTCCACCGTCTCATTGCGCCCCGGCAGGAGAATCAGGGCGTTCTCCCCCACATTCAGCCGGGTCAACACCTCCCGCATCTCCCGTGTCTTCGGCTCGGGCAACTCCAGACGGTCCACCACCACGATCTGCTGCTGACCGGCCTTCACGCTGAGGGCACTGCGCAGAGCGGCCCGACGCATCTTTTTGGGCATCCGTTGCTCGTAACTGCGCGGCTTGGGCCCGTGCGCGATACCGCCGCCGACGAAAATGGGCGCATTCCGGCTGCCGTGACGGGCCCGCCCCGTCCCCTTCTGCCGATACCACTTGGCCGTGGTCCGGTTGACCTCCCCGCGGGTCTTGGTTTTGTGGGTGCCCAGGCGGGCGTTGGCCAGTTGCCGCACCAGCGCCTGGTGCATCAACGGCACGTTGATCGGCGCCTCAAAGATGTCGGGCCGCAACTCTATCTCGTCCACCTGCTGCCCGCTCATGTTCCAGACGGGAACCTTCATATCTACCCCCTACTCCCTACTCCTTACTTCCTACTCCGTTCTACCCCCTGCGCAGTTCCTTCGTCTTTCGGGCCTGCTTGATCATCACCAGGCTCCCCCGGTGTCCCGGGACGGCCCCGCGCACCGCCAGCAGATTCCGCTCCGGGTCCACCATGACGACCTCCAGGTTCTGCACCGTCACCCGCGCGCCGCCCATGCGGCCGGGCATCCGCAGTCCCTTCAGCACCCGACCGGGCGTCGTGGTGGCGCCGATGGAGCCATGGCGGCGTTCCCGGTCCGACTGGCCGTGGGTCTTGGGCTGGCGGTTGAAGCCGTAGCGCTTGATGCCACCAGCGAACCCGCGCCCTTTAGAGGTGCCAACCACATCCACCCGGTCGCCGATCTGGAAGACGTCCACGGTGATTTTCTCGCCCTCAGCGGGTGCCTCTTCCGGCCTCACGCGGAACTCCCGCAGGCGGCGGAGCGGCCCGGGTATCCCCTTCAGCACCCGCCGGCGCGGGTGGGCGGAGTCGCTCCTCAGCAGGCCCAGGTGGCCCAGTTGCCCGCGCGTCAGGCGGGAAGGCTTCACCGGCTCAAACCCCAACTGCACCGCGCTGTAGCCGTCCCGCTCCGGCGTCTTGACCTGAGTGACCCAACAGGGTCCGGCCTCAATCACCGTCACCGGGATCGCCTCTCCTTCGGCGGTAAACAGAGTCGTCATTCCCACTTTTTTCCCCAGAATTCCTTTCACGATCCTCACTCCTCCATGGGACTGTCAGCCCTGGGATGGACTGCATCATCCCGGCGATCAGGATACAAGGATACAAGGGATACAAGGGCGTAAAGCCCCCGCCCCTTGTCTACTTGTTTCCTTGTCTACTACAACTTAATTTCTATGTCCACCCCCGCGGGCAGGTTGAGCCGCATCAGCGCATCTATGGTCTTGTTATCCGGCTCCAGGACGTCAATCAGTCGCTTGTGCGTCCGGATTTCAAAGTGCTCGTGGGAGTCTTTGTCAATGAAGGTGGACCGGCGCACGGTGAAGCGCTCTATCTGGGTCGGCAGCGGGATGGGGCCGACGACGGTCGCTCCCGTGCGCTCGGCCGCCTCCACGATGCGCCGGGCCGACTCATCCAGCACGCGGTGATCGTACGCCTTCAGGCGGATCCGAATCTTCTGCTTGGCCATGGACGCGCTTAGTCCAGAATCTTGGTGATGACGCCCGCGCCGACGGTCAAGCCGCCCTCCCGGATGGCGAAGCGGGAGCCCTGCTCCAGCGCGACCGGCTCAATCAGTTCCACCATCAGGTTGACGTCGTCGCCGGGCATGACCATCTCCACACCCTCGGGCAGGGTGATGGTCCCCGTCACGTCGGTGGTGCGGATGTAGAACTGAGGCCGGTAGCCGGAGAAGAAGGCCTTGTGCCGCCCACCCTCCTCCTTGCGGAGGACGTAGACCTGGGCCTCAAACTTCCGGTGGGGCGTGATGGAGCCCGGTGCCGCCACGACCATACCGCGGGAGACCTCGTCCTTGCCCACACCGCGCAGGAGGAGACCGGCGTTGTCGCCCGCCACCACCTTGTCCAGTTTCTTGCGGAACATCTCCATGTCGGTGACGACGGTTCGGATGGGCCGGTCGCGCAGGCCGACAATCTCCACTTCGCTCATCGGCACCAGCGTGCCCCGCTCCACACGACCGGTGACGACCGTACCGCGCCCCTTGATGCTGAAGACGTCCTCAATGGGCATCAGGAACGGCTTATCCTCCTCGCGCACCGGGGTGGGGATGTACTCGTCCACCACGCGCATCAGTTCCCAGATGCACTGGTATTCCGGCGCGTTCGGGTCGGTGCTGGTGGATTGAAGGGCCTTCAGGGCGGAGCCGCGCACAATGGGTGTCTCGTCGCCCGGGAAGCCGTAGGAGGTCAGCAGTTCCCGCAGTTCCAGTTCCACCAGTTCCAGCAGTTCCTCGTCCTCCATCAGGTCTACCTTGTTCAGGAAGACCACCATGGCTGGGACGTTCACCTGCCGGGCCAGCAGCACGTGCTCCCGGGTCTGGGGCATCGGGCCATCGGCCGCGGAGACGACCAGGATGGCCCCGTCCATCTGGGCCGCGCCGGTAATCATGTTCTTGATGTAGTCCCGGTGGCCGGGGCAGTCCACGTGGGCGTAGTGCCGCTTTTCGGTCTCGTACTCCACGTGGGCAATGGCAACGGTCAGGATTTTCGTCGCATCCCGGCGGAACATCTTCGCGTCCGCCTTGGCGACCTCGTCGTAGGACTTGTACTCCGCCATGCCCTTCATGGCCAGCACTTTGGTAATGGCCGCCGTCAGCGTGGTCTTGCCATGGTCAATATGTCCGATGGTCCCCACGTTTACGTGCGGCTTTTCACGGACGAACTTTGGTTTTGCCATCTCCTGTCTCTTATACACATCT
>JAGHZG010000046.1 GCA_017743275.1 Chloroflexota bacterium
GGTCAGGTCCGCTCCCTCTACAATGCCTTCGTCCGGGAGGCCCTGCAACAGCCCCCGCCCGAAGACGGGTTGCTGGCCCTGGAAGGCCACATGTACCGGGCCGTCGTCCCACCGGAAATGTGGGAGGGCCTGCGGGTATTCCGCCCGGGATGGCTCCTGGGACGGGTGGAGGGGAAGGCCTTTGTGCCGTCCCGCGCGCTGGCGATGGGGCTCCGGCCCGCGGCGGCGCGGCAGATCCATCGGCTGGAACTCCACGACCCGGCACTCCCCGCCTTCCTGCGCGGGGAGACCATCCCCGGCCCTGACGTCTCCGGATGGGTGCTGGTGACGGTGGAGGAGTTCCCCCTGGGATGGGCCTGGGCCACGCGCCGGGGACTGCGGAGAAAATAACCCCGGGATAACTACCTGCCTGAATCGGTTTGCAAGTAATGTAGCGCAGGCTGTCAGCCTGCATGCAGGCCTGGTAGCCTGCGTTACAGGGACATGCTTTCGCCGCGTCTCTGATAGCGCTTGCCCGGAGGCTTCCCTGGTAGTCATCCCCGGCTGAATGGGACATTCCCGATAAAGTTGGGACACACCCGGGGATTCGCGCACACCCCAGCTTGACATCTCCCACGAATCGGTTATAATTGTAAATGAGAATCATTTGCAATAACGCGAGAGCACAATGGAAGCCAATCCCCTCATCGCCGCCCTCCAGGCCAGCGGACACCGTATTACCCGCCAGCGGCGGGTGGTGTTAGAGGTCCTGGAAGGGAGCCAGGAGCATCTGGACGCGGAGGCCCTGTATCAGAAGGCCCGCCAGAGGTCGCCCCGCATCAGTCTGGCGACAGTCTACCGCACTGTTGCCGTCCTGAAGCAGATGGGGCTGGTGGCTGAATACTCTCTGGGAGAGGAGCATGGACACTTTGAGACCGTCACAGAGGCACCGCACTACCATTTTACCTGCCTGGGCTGCGGGCAGGTGGTGGAGTTTGATGCCCCTCAGGTGGTCCTGGCCATTCAGGAACTGGCGGAACGGGAGGGTCTGGAAGTTCGCGCGGTCCAGTTCTCTCTCACCGGCTACTGCGTCCAATGCCGTGCCGGAGGACGAGATGACCGATGAGCAGGCCCTCCGTCCCCAAAATTCTGCCCTTCCCCTGAGCGCCCTGCGCGCCGGGGAGGCCGGAACCATCACCGAAATTTCCGGGGGGCGCCATCTGCGCAGCCGGATGCTCACCCTCGGCCTCACTCCCGGCGCCGGGGTGACCGTCCTCCAGAACTACGGTCACGGGCCCCTCATCGTCCGCGTGCGGGATACCCGTGTGGCCCTGGGACGAGGAGAGGCCAGCAACGTGCTTGTCCGGAGAGAGAAATGAGCGCGTGCCACTCCATTCGGGAAACCGTTACGCTGCCGCCTCTTCAGGAGCGCCCTATACGGGTCGCCCTGGCCGGTCAGCCCAATGTGGGCAAGTCCACCCTGTTCAACCTGCTCACCGGCCTCCACCAGTACGTGGGCAACTGGCCTGGCAAGACGGTGGAGCGCAAGGAGGGGCACTTCACCTTCAATGGCGCCTCCTACCGGCTGGTGGACCTCCCCGGCACCTACAGCCTGACGGCCAACTCGCCGGAGGAACTGATCGCCCGAGAGTTTATCCTGCGGGAGCGGCCCGACGTGGTCGTGGCCGTGGTGGATGCGGCGACGCTGGAGCGGAGCCTCTATCTGGTGGCGGAACTGCTCCCCCTTCCGGTGCCCGTCGTCGTTGCCCTGAATATGATGGACGTTGCCCGACAGGAGGGCATCCAGGTGGAGCCGGAGGTCCTGCAGGCCGCGCTGGGGGTGCCGGTGGTGCCGATGTCGGCGACGCGCGGGGCGGGCGTGCCGGAGTTGCTGGAAACGGTGGAGCGGGTGGCGCGCGGCGCATTCCCGTATGCCCCGCGCCTCCCCCAGATTCGCCCGGACCACCGGGAAGTGCTGGAGACGATTGGGGAGCGGATTGCTGGATACGTCCCTGAGCCGTACCCCCGGGACTGGGTGGCGCTGAAGTTGCTGGAAGGGGATGTGGAAGTGACCCGGATGATGCGCGCCGCGCTGCCCCCGGAGCGCTGGGAAGAGGTTCACGCGGTCCTGCGGGCCCACGACGACGCGCTGGTGGCAGTCGCCAGCGGTCGGTACGAGTGGATCGGCCGGATGGTGCGCGCGGCGGTCACCCGCCCGCGCGTGGGGCAAATCGGGCTGACAGAACGGCTGGACCGCTGGGCCACCCACCCGGTCTGGGGGCTGGCCATCCTGGCGGGCATTTTGGGTCTGGTGTTCTGGCTCACGTACACGGTGGGCGCACCCGTCCAGGAGCTGCTGGAGACCTACATGGTAGGTGCGCTGGCGGAGGCGGTGCGGAGCTGGCTCTCCGGCGCGCCGGCCTGGCTCTCCGGCTTCCTGGCCGACGGCGTCATCGGCGGGGTGGGGGCCGTCCTGACTTTCCTCCCCATTCTGGTTATCTTCTTCGCGGCGCTGGCGTTCCTGGAGGACGTAGGCTATATGGCCCGGGCGGCCTACGTGATGGACGGTTTGATGCACCTCATCGGGCTGCACGGCAAATCGTTCCTCCCCCTTTTCCTGGGTTTCGGGTGCAATGTCCCCGCTATTTTGGGGACCCGGGTGATTGATTCCCGGCGGGCCCGTCTGCTGACCATCCTGCTGGCCCCGCTGGTTCCCTGCACGGCGCGGATGGCGGTCATCGTCTTTCTCGCTCCGGCCTTTTTCGGCCCGGCGGCCCCCCTGGTCGCCTGGGGACTGGTGCTCCTCTCCCTGGGTGTGCTGGCGTTCACGGGCATCATGCTGAACCGGGCTCTCTTTCGAGACCGCCGGTCGGCCTTCATTATGGAACTGCCCCTCTATCACCTCCCCAACTGGCGCACCATTGGCCTCTCCGTCTGGCAGCGGAGCCTTTCTTTTGTCCGCAGGGCCGGGACGGTCATTCTGGTGGTCTCCGTGGTCATCTGGGCCCTCTCCACCCTGCCCGGCGGAAGCGCGGAAGAGAGTTATCTGACCCGGTTAGGGGAATTTCTGGAGCCGGCAGGCCGCCTGATGGGGCTGGACTGGCGGCTGACGGTGGCACTCCTGAGCAGTTTCGTCGCCAAAGAGAATTCCATCGCCACGCTGGGGGTGCTTTTCCGCGCGGGCGAAGAGGGGCTGGCGGACCTCCTGGCCGCAACGTATCCGCCCGCCACCGCGCTGGCGTTTCTGGTTGTGCAGGTCCTCTTCATCCCCTGCGTGGCGACGGTCGCCGCCATCCGCCAGGAGACGGTCTCCTGGCGCTGGACGGCCTTCAGCGTCGGGTTGCTGCTGGTCATTTCTCTTCTGGCCGGAGCGGCGACGTTTCATGCAACCTCGCTGTTGATGCAGTAGGGGCGAACAGGGCAGAGATAAGCCCTGCCCCTACAACGGTTGGCGTAGGGGCAACCCTTGCGGTTGCCCCTCCCCTGCGGTTGCCCTATGGCAGGCGCAAGGCCTGCCCCTACAGGATGTCTGCCGCACCGGAGAGCAGAATGCTGGAGAAACTGATAGAGATTCTGCGGGCCGGAGGGACCCATCGGGTGTCCGACCTGGCCCGTGCGCTGGATACGACCCCCGAACTGGTGGAGATGATGCTGGAAGACCTGGCCCGCGCCGGGTATGTGAAACCGGTTGCCGCCTGCTCAGAGGTCTGTGCCTCCTGCTCGCTGGCCGACGCCTGCATCCCTGCCCAACCCGGGAAAGCCTGGAGTTTGATGTAGATCTGACGTAACTATTCAGCGCTGACTGAAGTCACCCTTCCTGGGCCTTTGGCCGATGGTCGGCCTTCGCCGACCCTCTCTTTTGGGATGTGCGCCGCGCTCTTGCCCCTCTCCCTCAACCGTTGTATAATCCTCCCCGATGACTCCGATTCTGGGCCCGGATTCGCTGGAAGTCCTCTCCCGCAGCGCGGAGCAGACCCGCCGCGTTGGGATGCTGTTGGGACGACTGCTGCGCGGGGGCGAGGTCATCTGCCTGGAGGGGCCATTGGGTGTGGGCAAGACGGTCCTGGCGCAGGGCATCGGCACAGGCTGGGGCGCGGTCTCTCCGGTGCTGAGCCCCAGTTTCGTGCTGGTGCGGGAACATCGCCGGGCCTCCGACTCCCAGCGCCTGCTCCATGTGGATTTCTACCGCCTGCAGGACCCCCGGGAAGCCCAGAGCCTGGGGCTGGAGGACTGGCTGGAGGACGCCGACACCGTGGTCGTCGTGGAGTGGCCGGAACGAGCGATGGAGATTTTACCCCCCCAGCGGCTCTGGGTTCGTCTGGAATTCGCTAACGGGGACCGGCGCCGGTTGCTCTTCACGGCCCAGGGGGAATCCTACCTCCCCCTGCTCTACGGGTTGCGCCGGGCCATCTTCGGGGGATAAGATGCTCCTGGCGCTGGATACCGCCACCCGTTTCGCCAGTCTGGCCCTCCACGATGGGCGCGTCCTCCGCTACGAGGTCACCTGGGAGGCCGGCCGCCAGCACACCACCCAACTGACGCCCCGGCTGGTCGCCGCGCTGGAGGAACTGCAATTGGGCCCGGACGCGCTGAGCGCGGTCGCCGTCTCGCTGGGGCCAGGTTCCTTTACCGGCCTGCGGGTGGGGCTGGCCATCGCCAAGGGGCTGGCCCTGGCGCGCGGGATTCCCCTGGTCGGTGTCCCCACGCTGGATATTCTGGCTGCCGCCCAGGGCCGGAGCCGGCGCCCACTCCTCGCAGTCATTCAGGCCGGGCGGGGCCGTCTCTGCGCCGCGCGCTACCGCTGGCGCAGGGGCTGGCAGCGGCGAGAGGGGCCCTTCCTGACCACCTGGGAAGACCTCCTGGCCTCCATCACCCGGCCCACCCTCCTCTGCGGCGAAATAGACGAGAGGGGGTTCCAATTGATAGAGGGACTGGGCGAACAGGTGACCGTCCTGTCCCCCGCCCACTGCCTGCGCCGGGCTGGCTTCCTGGCCGAACTGGCCTGGGAACGACTCCGCAGAGGGGAGACGGACGACCCCGCCACCCTGACCCCGTTGTATCTGAACTGGCCATGAATTCTTCCACGCAACCATCCGAACCATTTCCTTATCTCTTCAGGCCGATGCGGGAAGAGGACATCGCGGAGGTCATGGAGATTGAGCGGCAGTCCTTCCCGATGCCCTGGCCGGAATCCGCGTACCGGAACGAAATCCGCTACGGGACGGACTCTCTGTACTACGTCCTTCAGCCGTACCGGGAGCCTGCCCCGACTACCTGGCTGGAACGGGTTTTCGGGCCGGCGCGCCGGCGAGAACGGCTCCCGGTCATCGGCTATGTGGGCATGCGGTTCCTCCCCGGAGAGGCCCACATCACCACCATCGCCGTCCATCCCCAGTGGCGGGGCCGGGGGTTGGGCAAGTACATCCTCCTGATGGCCATCCAGCAGGCCGCCCGGCACCCCATCCGTTTCGTCACCCTGGAGGTCCGGGCATCCAACCGGGTCGCTCAGCAACTCTACACCGAAGTGGGCTTCCGCTTCGTTGGCGTCCAGCGGGGCTACTACCGGGACGGGGAGGATGCCTGGCTGATGCGGTTGGGGCCACTGGACAGGGCGGAGATGGAGCGGCTGGAGGAAATCTTGCGGGAGACAGAGGCGAGGATCAGATGGTAGCCGTCAGCAGTTAGCCGGTAGCCGTCAGCGGTTAGCCGTCAGCAGTTAACCGTCAGTCAGGGAGGTGACGATGGAGGAACTGGAACAGATTGCGGCGGAAGTTCGCGCCTGTACGGCCTGCATCCTGCACCGGGGGCGCACGCTGGCCGTGCCCGGGGAAGGGCCAGCGGATGCGACCATTGTCTTCGTCGGCGAGGCCCCGGGCTTTCATGAAGACCAGCAGGGCCGCCCCTTCGTCGGGCAGGCCGGCCAGTTTCTGGAGGAACTGCTGGCCAGCATCGGCCTGCGCCGGGACCAGGTCTACATCACCAACATCGTCAAGTGCCGGCCGCCGGGCAACCGCGACCCCCTGCCCGACGAGATTGCCGCCTGCAGCCCCTACCTGGACCGGCAACTGGCCCTCATCCGGCCCAAACTGGTGGTGACGCTGGGCCGGTTCTCTATGGCCCACTTCCTCCCCCGCGCGCGCATCTCCGAGGTCCACGGCCAGCCGCAGCGGGTGGGCGGCATCATCTGCTACCCGATGTACCATCCGGCGGCCGCGCTCCACCAGCCCGCCCTGCGGCGAACGGTGGAAGAGGACTTCCGGCGCATCCCCGAGGTGCTGGCGAAGGCGGAGGGAGTGGCCGAGTACCAGCCCCCACCCCAGCCCGAACAGTTGCGGCTGTTCTGACCCGTGTGCCAGGCGCTTCCCAAAGTGCCTGGCACATTTGCCCCGGTATGGACCATCCGGCCCTTCCGCTCACCCTGGCGATTCTGGTCGCGGCCGTCCTCCTCATCCTCAGTGACCGGCTGCGGGCCGACCTGGTCGCCCTGCTGGTCCTGGTCGCCCTGGGCGTTTCCGGCGTCCTGACCCCTCAGGAAGCCTTCTCCGGCTTCAGCCGCTCCGCCGTCATCACCATCATGGCCATCTCCATCCTGGCGGAGGGCCTCCGGCGCACCGGGGTGACCGACCGGATGGGCGACCTGCTCCTCCGCCTGGCAGGTAGAAAAGAGTCCCATCTGGTCGTCGGGACGATGCTGGCCGGAGCATCGCTTTCGCTGCTGATGAACAACATCGCCGCCGCCGCCATCCTGCTCCCCACCATATCGGCGGCGGCCCGCAAAGCCGGAATCCACCCCACCCGCCTGCTGATGCCCCTGGCCTTCGCCACCCTGCTGGGCGGTATGGCGACCCTCCTGACCACCACCAACATCGTCGTCAGCGGACTGCTGATAGACCAGGGGCTGCGGGGGTTCGGCATCCTGGACTTCGCCCCGGTCGGCCTGCCGCTGGTCGCCATCGGAGTGGCCTACATGACCCTCTGGGGCCACCGACTGCTCCCCACCCAGCCCATCCGCGAGCGCACCGAAGGGGTCCGACCGCCGGTGGAGGACCTGGTCCAACTGTACCGATTGGGGGAACGGTTGTTCCGCGCCCGGGTGCCGCCCGGGTCATATCTGATAGACAAGCCCCTCTCCCGGAGCACGTTCCGGGAAGTCTACGGCCTGAACGTCGTCGGGCTGGAACGGGACGGGCGGCTGACCCTGGCCCCGTCCCCTGACTTCGTCTTCCGGGAAGGGGACGTGGTGCTCCTGGAGGGGAATCTGGAGGAGTTCCGCCGTCGGGACCGACCCCCGTACCTGGAGATTCTCCCCCCGCGCGAGTGGCGGGAGGAAGACCTGGAGTCCTCTGCGGTGGTCATGGTGGAGGCCGTCCTCTCCCCCCGCTCCGGCCTCATCGGTCAGACGCTGCGGGGTGTCCATTTCCGGGAAAAGTACGGCTTCACCGTCCTGGCCATCTGGCGGGCCGGGCGCCCCATCCGGACCAACCTCTCCGACCTGCCCCTCCAGTTCGGGGACGCGCTGCTCCTCCAGGGCCCCCGGGAGCGGCTGCCCGTCCTGCGGAGCGAACCGGACCTGATTCTGCTGGCGAACGAGAAGGAATACCTGCCCGTGGCGGGGAAGGGCTGGCTGGCCGCAGCCATCGCCGTGCTGGCGCTGGCACTGGCAGCCCTTCGCTATCAGGCGGTGGCGGAGGTGCTGCTGGGCGGGGCTCTGGCCATGATGCTGACCGGCATCCTGACGATGGACCAGGCCTACGAGGTCATTGAGTGGAAGACGGTCTTCCTGGTCGCCGGGATGATGCCCCTGGGGGTGGCGATGACCAAAAGCGGAGCGGCGGCCTGGCTGGCCGAACGGGTCCTGGGTTTCATCGGGCCCGCCGGCCCGTTGGGGCTGATGGCGGGGCTGTTCCTTCTGGCGATGGGGCTCTCCCAGGTGATGCACGGGGCCGCCGTCGCCTCCATCATCGCGCCCATCGCCATCCAGGTCGCCCGCCAGACCGGGCTGAGCCCCCAGGCGCTGGCGATGACCGTCGCTTTGGCGACCTCCACGACCTTCCTGACCCCGCTGGGGCACCCGGTCAACGTGCTGGTGATGAACGTCGGCGGCTACCGGGCGCGGGACTACCTGCGGGTCGGCTGGCCGCTGACGCTGCTGGTCTTCGGCGCCGTCCTGGCGTTGGTGCCAGTATTCTGGCTGTAACTGTTCAGCCTCATCCCTCCCCCCAGCCCCCTCCCCTCTCCTGAACTGCGTTCAGGAGAGGGGAGCAACTGTTCCGGGACGGCCACAACCTCTTCTACGACCCGCAGGGGTACAGTCTGCTCAGCCGGACGGCGCTGCAGTACGTCGGCGGGCTGCTGGCGCACGGACCGGCGGTCCTGGCGCTCACCAACCCCAGCACCAACTCCTACCGTCGGCTGGTGCCGGGGTACGAGGCTCCCATCCTGGCCTTCTTCTCGGCGGGGAACCGGACGGCGGCGGTGCGCATCCCCCGCTACGCCACGAAACCGGAGAAAGTGCGCATTGAGTTCCGGCCTCCCGATGCGACCTGCAACATCTACCTGGCCCTGGCAGCCCAACTGCTGGCGGGGCTGGACGGCATCCGACGGGAAATAGACCCCACCGAAGCGGGCTTCGGGCCCATAGAGGCGGACGTCTTCTCGTGGAGTGAGGAGCGGCGGGCGGCCATTCGGCCACTGCCCACCGCCCTCTCCGACGCGCTGGACGCGCTGGAGCTGTCTCTTATACACATCTCCGAGCCCACGAG
>JAGHZG010000047.1 GCA_017743275.1 Chloroflexota bacterium
CCGACACGGCCCGTTCCGAATTGGGTGTCCCCCTCGGGATAAAAGACCGGGTTCTGGGGGTGCTCTATGCCGCCAGCGCCCGGCCAGCCGCCTTTGAAGAAGAGGACCAGCAAATCTTTGCCACGCTGGCCGATCAGGCCGCCCTGGCTCTGGAAAATGCTCGCCTTTATCGGATCGTCGCCGAGGCCGGGCGGGAATGGGCCGAAACCTTTGATGCTATCACCGATGGCATCTCCATCCACGATGCCCATTTTCGCATCGTGCGCGCCAACCGCGCCCTGGCTGAGAGGCTGGGTCTCCCGCTGCAGGCGCTGATCGGCCGCCCTTGCTACGAACTGCTTCACTGCAACGATGCCCCGATGGAGGGCTGCCCCCATTTCCAGACGTTGCAGAGCGGCCAGCCTCAGACGAGAGAGATGGAGTTGCCTGATCTGAAAGGCGTTTTTCTGGTCTCTACCTACCCGATACGGGATGAACACGGAGCGGTCAAGGCGTCCATCCACGTGCTCAAGGACATCACCGAGCAGAAGCAGATCCAGGCCCACCTGATTCAAACCGAAAAGATGGCCGCCCTGGGACGGCTGGCGGCCTCCCTGGCCCACGAGATCAACAACCCCCTGCAGGCCCTGCGCAGCGGCCTGTCCCTGCTGAGAAACCGCCAACTGAGCGAGGAGAAACGCCAGCGCTACCTGGAGATCGCCAACCGGGAAGTGGAGCGGCTGATCACCACTGTGGAAAAGATGTTGAATTTCAGTCGCCCCTCCGCAGAGCAGCGAGAGCGCGTGGATGTCAACGACCTCCTGGAAGAGACTCTGTTCCTGGCCAGCAAACAACTGCAACGTAGTCGCGTGACCGTGCGGCGCCAACTGGCCCCGAGACTGCCCCAGGTAGAGATCGTGGCCGGGCAGATCAGGCAGGTCTTTCTCAACATCATCCTCAATGCCCTGGACGCTATGCCGGACGGCGGGGAACTGACCGTAGCCACGGGCTGGGATCGCGATCATCAGGCCGTGTGGATCTCGTTTACCGACACCGGAGTGGGCATCCCGGAGGAAGACCAACCTCGTATCTTCGAGCCCTTCTTCACCCGCAAGTTCAGGGGTACCGGCCTGGGCCTGACTATCAGTTACAGCATCGTTGAACGGCACGGTGGGCGCATTGAGTTGGAGAGCCGGGTGGGGCAGGGGAGCCGGTTCACTGTGTTCCTGCCAATATGATAGAACTACCACCAGGGAATCTTTGGGCAAGCACCATAAAAGGCACTGGCCAAAGCATGCCCCTGTAGCGCAGGCCGCCAGGCCTGCATGCAGGCTGACCGCCTGCGCTACGCTATTCTGCAAACCAATCAGGGGTAGAGAGTATGAAGGGGCACATCCTGATCGTGGACGACGAGCCGGCCATCCGCTTCTTCCTGAGCGAGACCCTCAGCCAGGCGGGATACGAGGTGACGACCGCTGCCAGTGGAGAGCAGGCGCTGGCCCTGTTGCAACAACAACCCATTGATCTGGTCCTGCTGGACCTCAAGATGGAGGGTATAGACGGTTTGCAGGTCATGGCGGAAGTGGAACGGCTGCCCCCGCCTCCGGTGGTCATCATCCTGACCGCCCATGCCAGCCTGGATTCGGCCATCCAGGCGATGCGTCGGGGGGGCCACGACTACCTGATCAAACCCTGCCGCACCGAAGAATTGCTGGCCAGCGTGGAGAAAGGCCTGGCCCGCCGACAGAAACTTTTGCAGCAACAGGCCCTCCTGCACCAGATTGAGGTCAGCGCCCGGCAATTGCGCCTCGGCTCCCTTCCGGACCCCCCGGCCACGCCCGGCAAACCTTGCTTTCTGGAGGCACGGGGCCTGCTTCTGGACCGGGAGCAGCACACCGTCACCCGCCAGGGCCAACCCATCCACCTGACGCCCAGTGAATTCAAACTGCTTCTCTGCTTAATGGAGCAGGCCGGTCACATCGTGCCCTTAGATGAACTGATGCGCGTCTTACACGGTACAGAGGGGGACCGGTGGGAGGCCCGGCGGGCCATCAGCACCCATCTATGGAACCTGCGCCGAAAGATCGGCAACGCTCCGGACGGCGGGCCCTATCTGGTGAACGTGCGCGGGCGGGGATACCGCTTCGTCAAGAGCAGGGCAACGGCAAGCAGTTGCCCGACAGAGAATGATCAAGAAACCGGAACGCTTTCTTGACAATTCCTGAAACCCCACTGGCAGCATTTTGTGGTATAGTATGGAGGAAGATTTCGATGGCGACACCGACAAGATGCCAGTGGGAAAACGGATCCTGATTGTAGACGACGAAGAGAGCGTGGCCTTTTTCCTGGCCGAGAACCTGGCCGAACAGGGACCGGACTACCAGGTGGAAACAGCCTCTTCCGGCGAAGAGGCTCTGGCCAAAATCACCGCGCAACCCTTTGACCTGGTCATCACCGACCTGCGCATGTCCGGCATCAACGGTCTGGAATTGATGGAACGCACGAGAACCCTTTCCCCTCATACCCGCCTGATCCTGATGACCGCCTATGGCAGCCCTGATGTGGAGGCGACCTCCTATCGGCTGGGGGCCTGCCGGTACCTGGCCAAGCCCTTCCCCATCCAGGCTCTGTTCGCCGCCGTACAAGAGGCACTGGCCAAAGTGCAGACACCCGGTCGAGATATTCTGATCCTGCCGGACGAACGGTTTGATGAGATCGCCCGATGTCTGGCCGACCTGCGCTTTGAACTCGGCGCCCAGTGCGTCCTGCTGGCCGACGTCACCGGGCAGATGCTGGCCCAGGTGGGCACCGTTGAGGGAGTTGACCTCCAGGTCTTGATCGCCCTCAGCGGCGGCAGTTTTGCCGCCGCCTTTGAACTGGACCGCTACCTGGAAGAGGATCAGGCTCTGACCCTGCATTACCACGAAGGCCGTCGCCTGGACATCTATGCAGCCAATGTCAATAGGGAGATATTCCTGATTCTCCTGTTTGACAAACACCAGCAATTCAGCCGGATCGGCATGGTATCCCTCTATACCCGACGGACGCTTCAGCACCTGCGAACCCTGATCGGCCACACCGACCGGGCATCTGCTGGTCAGGTGCTGGACGATGACTTCAGGGCTCTATTGAGTGCCCATCTGGACCAGATCCTCGCTGCCCCCCTGCCGGAGGGGGAACCCGGCCGGAAAAGTACGGCAACCTCACAAGAACCGACCCTGGAAGAGGCCTTTTACCTCCTTCAAGGGGAAACGCCGGATGCCCATCCTCCCCCCCCCAGCCCGTTCGAAACAACTGCAACGGCCCCGACACCGACCTTTACTCTCGAACAGGCGATCAAAATGGGACTGCTGGATCCCTCTTGGGAACACGGCCTGGACAGCGGAGAGTAAACGGGATGTTTATCAACTGGAAACTACGAGAGTTAAACCTCAAAATCGTTTATTATGGACCGGCCCTGAGCGGCAAGACCACCAACCTGCAATACATTTATGCCCGGACGAACCCGAACCTGCGCAGCGAACTGGTATCCCTGAAGACCCGGGAGGACCGGACCATCTTTTTTGACTTTTTGCAACTGGAATTGGGGCAGATCAAAGGCTTAAAACCGAAATTTAACCTGTATACCGTGCCGGGGCAGGTGATGTACGAAGCCACCCGCCGACTGGTCCTGCAGGGAGCCGATGGGGTGGTGTTTGTCGCCGACTCCCAGATGATCCGCCTGCCCGACAACATCCAGGCGTTCAAGATGATGCACCGCCATCTCCAGGAACTGGGACTGGACCCGCAGCGGACGCCGTGCGTGGTCCAATTCAATAAGCGGGACCTGCCGAACGTGGCCCCGGTGCCCCTGCTTCAACGACTATTCGTCCCCAATGGCACTCTCTGGTTTGAAGCGGTGGCCACCGAAGGGGCCGGGGTGTTTGAGACCCTTAAAGCCATCATCAACCTGGTGGTGAGCCAGACGCAGCAACAACTATAATCTCTGGGGCAGGAAAAAGATGACCGACCGTTTGCAGACCAGACACCAACCGGCAAATCCGATCGACCGGGCCCTGGAGGACGGGATCCGGGCCGCCCAGGCCGGGAAGAAATCCCTGGCCCGTCAGTTGCTACTTAAGGTCACCGAACTGGATCCGTTTCGGGAGGATGCCTGGCTGTGGTTGTCGTGGGTAGCCGAGAGCCCGGAGGAGGCAATGACCTATCTTCAGACCGTCCTGGCCCTGAACCCCAACAACCGGCGGGCCCAGGAGGGGCTCCGCTGGCTGCAGAGCCGGTACTCTTCGTCTCTGGAGATGAAGATCAGGGCTGAGGATGAACCCTCTCCGGTGGCAGACGCTCCGGTGGCAACCCCGGAGACGGAGAGGGAGGCCTCGCCGGACCTGACCGGCCCCGGCGAGCAGGCCCCTTTCATCCTGTCGGTGGAGCAGGCGGAGGCCATAGACCGTTGTATGGACCGGATCGCCGAGAACAGTGGAGCCCGCTGCATCATCCTGGCGGACGTCACCGGGCGGCTCATTGCTGAGCGCGGGCAGACCCAGGGGATGAACACCCAGGTGCTCTCCGCCCTGGCCGCCGGCGAACTGGTCGCCACTCACGAACTGGCCCGGCTGGTGGGAGAACGGGCCCGATTCAAAATGCTCCTGAACGAAGGGGAAAGCCAGAACGTCTACCTCTCGGATGTGGGCGAGCAACTGATCCTCATCATTGTTTTTGATACCGAAACGCCCATCGGCATAGTGCGCCTGGTGCTCAAACGGGCGGTAGAGGAACTGACGCCCATCCTGATGCAGTCATCGCCGACGAGTACCGAAACGCCTATCAATGAAGCCCTGGACGACGATTTTGCTCAACTTCTGGAAAACGAACTGGATGTTTCATTTCAGGCGTAGCAGGATTAGACCGGGATCGGAGAAAGAGGAATGGCGATTCAAGGACATCTCGGCGAAATGGGCCTTGCCACCCTGATCCAGTTGACCTGTCAGGAGGCCACTCAGGCCCGACTGACGCTGCGCCGGGACGACCAGGAAGCCGTGTTGTACTTTGACCGGGGGAACATTGTCCATGCCCTTTCGGCAGACCAGGAAGGAAAGGAGGTGGTATATCGGGTATTGACCTGGAAAGACGGTGAGTTTCGCCTGGAGATGGGCATCCCCCCGCCAGCGCGCACGATTGAGACGCCCTGGTCAGCCTTGCTGATGGAGGGCCTCCATCGGCAGGACGAGGAACGGTGGGAGACACTGGATGCCGAACAAATCCAAAGGGAGGAGGAATTTGCTATGCCAGAGAATATGAACGACATCCTCAAGGAACTGAGTGGGCAGGTGCCCGGCTTCATTGCCGCGGCGGTCGTGGGGATGGACGGCCTGGACATCGCCGAATACGCCGCCGGGCCGGTGGACGTGGAAAGCATCAACGCCCAGATGACCCTGCTGTTCAAACTGGTGGATGGCGCCGTCGACAAACTCAAGGCCGGCGTCATTGAGGACTATCTGCTGACCACGGAGAAAGCGTATCTCCTCATCCGCCCCCTGAGCGACCGGAACTACTATCTGGGCATTGTCGCGGACCGGAAGAGCGGCAACGTGGGCAATATGCGCCTGAACAGCCGTATCTACGCCGAGCGGCTGAGCAAGGCCATGCCTAAATAGGCATAGGAGGTGACTCATGACCAAGCTGGAACAGATCCTGCAGCAGGTGCGAACGGAACTGGGGGCTGATTTTGTCTCCACGGACGTGGTAGGGATGGACGGTTTGTCCATCGCCGGTGGATCGGTGGTCGCCGACTTTGACTCCACCGCGGCCTCGGCCCGCTTCGCCATGGTGATGAAACTGGCGGCCAATGTGTCCAGCAAGATCGGCATGGTAGCGGTAGAGGACAGTCTGGTCACCACCGACCAGGCATATATCATCACCCGCTTCCTGGGCGACGGCTCATACTTTTGGAGTTTGGTCGTTACCCGGAATGCCACCCTGGGCATGGTCCGCACGTTGATGAACGAGTACGCGGACCAAATCTGGAAAGCCGTTCCGAAGTAAGCGACCCCATTACCTCACAAGAAAGGAGAGAGCACCATGGCAACGGAAGAACAGAAAAAGGCAAATCAATTGCGCCTGGCAAATCTGACCCTCTTCGGCATTACAGCAGGATTCTGGGAGCTGCTGGGTGACACGGCCCTGGCAATTGGCCCGCAGATTGGTGAGCAAGTTTTGAAAGTGATGGAAAAGGAAATGGGCCTGGAAATCGCCGGTGAGAAGCCCGAAGAGGTGTTGACCGAGATCGCGCGGCTCTTCGTGGACGAGTTCGGCTTCGCCAGCAACATTGAAGTGGTCACTGAGGGTAATACCATCACGATGAAGGTCCGCAATTGCCTGAATACGAGCCTGACCGACCGACTGATGGAGGCCGGAGTTGAAAAGCCCTTCATCTGTCCCATTATGAACTCCGGGTTTGTGGCGATGCGGCGGCTGGGAATCAAAGCACACCCAGACGTTGTTAAGTGGACAGAGGGCAACGGCTCTATCATTACCTTCAGGCTGACCGGAAGTTAGGGAAGAGGACGCAGAGGGCAGGGGAGATGACACCTGGCTTCTCCCCTGCCCCTTTGTCCTTGGGAAGAGTTGGCTGGAGGCGAAATGAAAGAACACATCCTGCTTCGCCGCCACGATACTCTGACCCCCGAACAGGCTCTGTACTGGAAGGACCTGCTCTACCGCACGGTCAAGATCGGCACCGAGTTGGAGTTTGCCCTGCCCAAAGGGGTCACGAAAGAGGAATTGATGCCGCGCCTGATCGAGGCCCTGCAACCCACGCAGGACCTGACACGCCTGGGACGCTACGGCGTGCTGAACGTGGTCAGCGAACACTGTGGGATAGAGATCCAGGTCATCGGCCGGCATCCCTATTACAACGCTTTGCTCCAGCAATACCGCGACCTTTTTGCCCAACTGCCCGAGGGCATTCGGACTCGTCCTACCTGCGGCCTGCACTACCACGTGCTGGCGGTGGGTCTGGCCGAGCCGGTGCCGGAGATCATCCTGGCGAATGTCTGGAATCTGACCCGCCGCTACGCACCTCATCTGCGCTTTCTCACCAGCGCCGGCGACCAGATGACCGCCCTGTGCCGGCGCCGCAACTATACCTCTCATCTGGAGTTGGTCCGGCATACCCCCGGCGTGATGAGCATGGCCCAAATCCAGCAGGCCTTGCGCGAGAGCCGGACCGTGCCGGAGCACAACAATTTCCTCAATCTGGAACATATCGTGTTCAACGAGGATGGTTCCATCCGGGTGTTCCATTACGAGAACCGGTTTCCCGATGCCGACCTCTCTCCGACCTCTATCGTCGCCAAGGCATTCCTGTTCCTGGCAATCCTGCTGAAAGCCGTGGAACTGAGCCAGTATGGGGTGATCCATGTCGGCAAGATTCATAAGTGGCGGCGAAAGTGCCAGTTGCTGGACTGGTTGAGCAACAACGATGGCAACCTGGCGACCAGTGACACCAGTCGGATCACGCCGGAGATCATTGAGGAATTGCGGGTAGGATGCCGGGAATTACTGGAACTGCTCAAGCCGGTCTTTGACCGCTGGGAGCACAATCCTTCGTTTGAAGTGTTGAGCCTGCTGGCCGAGACCCCCCTTTCGCTGCTGCGGGCCAGCGGACGGTCCTGGGCGGAGATTGAGGCGTTGCTGGCCGAGCGGGCCGCCACACCGACCGGCGCTCTGGATGCCACCGACCAGCGGTTGATGCGTTACATTGAACTGGCAGAGTTAACTGACCGGCCCACGGTGGAGACCTGGAAGTGGGAGGTCGCCCACGATCTGTTTCTGACCCCCCAGGAACTGGACCGACGGTTAGAGCGATTGAACCACCTGCGGGGCCTGCGCTGGGACGAGCAACTGGGCACGATGGTGTTCACGAGATAAAATCCCCTCTCCCGGGTGAGAAGAGAACCGGAGCGAAGAGAACGTGTGTGGCCTGGCTGGCATTCTGTTACAACCCACCGACCGCCCGGAGGCCGACTGGCAAGAGATTCGCCGGTTGTTCACGGCCACCCTGATCGCCAACGAGCAGCGCGGTCGGGACGCGGCCGGCGTGGCCGTGATCCAGCGCGATGGCACCTATCATCTGCTGAAACGGCCCGGGCCGGCCTCCGAACTGGTGCAGATGAGGCCCTACCAGGAGGTTCTGGCGGCCGTCAATGCGGACACCACCTGTCTGCTGGGCCATGCTCGTCTGCCGACCAAGGGCAGCCCACAGAACAATGCCAACAACCACCCATTGCTGGTTGGCCACACGCTGGGTATTCACAATGGCATGATCACCAATGATGACGAACTGTTCGCAGCGTGCAGCCTGCCCCGCCAGGCAGAGGTAGATAGCGAGATCCTGTTCCGCCTGCTGGACACCGTGCCCCCGTTCGCACATGATGGGCGATACCTGATGCAACTGCGGGAGCGATTGACGCCCGTAGAGGGGGTATTCGCCGCCCTGAGTGTGGACCTGCGCCGGCCCACCGGGCTGGTCGTGCTCAAACAGGACTGCCCTCTCTGTGTCCACTATGAGCCGCGATTACAGGCCCTCTTTTTCTCCTCGCGCTACATCTTCCTGCGCCAGGCATTTGGTCACTCGGTGGTTACCGAAGCCCTGGAAAACCAGCGTGCCTTCTACTTTGACGCCGAAAGCCTGGATGAGAGAGGAAATCAGCCGGTCAGCTCTTTGGAGTTGGCCCCGCCCCGCTCCGGAGTCTGTGACCCCC
>JAGHZG010000048.1 GCA_017743275.1 Chloroflexota bacterium
TAACGCAGTTCTGCGTTCCATTGAAGTCATCGGAGAGGCGGCCAAAAATGTGCCGGAAGGCATCCGGGCCCGCTACCCGGATATACCCTGGAAAGAAATGGCCGGTATGCGAGACAAAGTGATTCATTTCTACTTCGGAGTTGACCAGGAAATTGTCTGGTTGGTCGTGAGCGAACGCATACCGGAATTGAAGCCGAAATTAGAGCAAGTTTTACACGACCTCAAAGGAGGAAGTGGTCAATGATGATCCCACTGTCCTGGTACCTCATCCTGGCGGCCGCGCTGTTCTGCATCGGCACCTACGGCGTGCTGGCGCGGCGGAATGCCATCGCCATCCTGATGGGCGTGGAACTCATGCTCAACGCCGTCATCCTCAACTTGCTGGCTTTCTGGCGCTACGGTGAGCCAACGACCGCTGTCGGTCAGGCCTTCGCGGCCTTCGTCTACGCCGTCGCCGCGGCGGAGGTCGCCGTGGGCCTGGCCCTCATCTTCGTCATCTACCGCAGCCGCCGGACTACCGACATAGACCAGATCAACCTGCTGAAGTGGTAGGAGCGACGATATGGACCTTCGCCAACTCCTGGAACTCCTGACCGTCCTGATCCCGCTGCCGCCCTTCCTGGCCTTTGCCCTCATCGTCCTCTTCTTCAACCGCTGGAAGCGGCTGAGCCATTCCATCGCCATCGGCGCGATGGCCCTTTCCTTCCTGATGGCCCAGTTTGTCTTCTGGACGGTGGTCGGCTGGGGCGGCGAGGCGCTCTACGAGCATCCGATCGCCGTGAGCATCCCGTGGCTTCCTTCGGCGGATGTGGCGCTGGAGATGGGGGTCTTCGTGGACCCGCTGACCGCGGTCACCCTCTTCTTCGTCTCCATCACCTGTCTGGCCATCTTCATCTATAGCGTGGGCTACATGCACGGCGACCCCCGCTACAGCCGCTTCTTCGCCTACATTAGCCTCTTCGCCACCGGGATGCTGGGGCTCACCGTCTCCGACAATCTCCTGATGCTTTTCATCTTCTGGGAGATTATGGGCCTCTGCTCCTACCTGCTCATCGGCTTCTGGTTTGAGAAGCCGTCGGCCTACCGGGCGGCGATTAAGGCCTTCCTCACCACCCGCATCGGCGACGTCATCATGCTCATCGGCATCGCCTACCTCTACACGCAGACGGGCACCCTCAGTTTTGATGCCATCCTGCGGAACGAGGAGGTGCTGCACGAACTGGCGATTACGCCGTCGGTCATCCCCACCCTCTCCGTCGCCGCGGCGGTGGGGTTGCTGATTTTCGCCGGGACGGTAGGGAAGTCGGCCCAGTTCCCGCTCCATGTGTGGTTGCCGGACGCAATGGAGGGCCCCACGCCGGTCAGCGCGATGATCCACGCCGCGACGATGGTCTCCGCGGGCGTCTATCTGGTGGTGCGGATGTTCCCGCTTCTCTCGGTGGGGCTGGAGCACGCTGCCGGGACGCCGCCGATGGTGGCGATGGCGGTCATCGGGACCTTCAGCGCGGTCTTCGCCGCCACCATCGCCATTGCCCAGAACGACATCAAGCGGGTGCTGGCCTACTCCACCATCAGCCAGTTGGCCTATATGGTCGCCGCGCTGGGGATCGGGGCATACGTCGCCGCCGCGTTCCACCTGGTCACCCACGCCTTCTTCAAAGCACTCCTGTTTCTGGGCTCCGGTTCGGTCATCATTGGCGCCCACCACGAGCAGGATATGATGAAAATGGGCGGGCTGGCGAAGCGGATGCCCGTTACTTTCTGGACTTTTCTTATCGGCGGGCTGGCTCTCTCCGGATTCCCCATCATCACCGCCGGGTTCTGGAGCAAGGACGAGATTCTGGCCCACGCGTGGGCCCACAACCCGACGGTCTTCTGGGCGCTGGCAGCGGGTGCGCTCCTCACCGCGTTCTACACGATGCGACAAATCTGCCTGACCTTCCTGGGCGAGCCGCGCAGCCACCACGCCGAGCATGCCCACGAGACGCCGTGGGTGATGACGGGGCCGCTGGTGGTGCTGGCGCTCTTTGCCCTCTTCTTCGGCTTCGTCGGCATACCGGAGGACTTCCCGGTGCTGGGCGAGGTGGGGAAAGGGCTCTTCCACGGGAACTGGTTCCACCACTTTGTCGGGGCAACGATAGGGAAAGCGCCAAAGGCGCCGCCGTTTGATCCCGTTCCCGTTTCCCTCTCGGTAGGGGCGGCACTCCTGGGGCTTCTGGTGGGCTGGCTGGTCTACGGGCGGCGGCCGCTGGCGGAGGGCCAGACCGACCCGCTGGTCCGCTGGCTGGGGCCGGTGCACACCATCCTGCGCAACAAGTACTACATTGACGAGTTCTATCACCTGGTCTTTGTCCGGCCCACGATCTGGCTGGCGAAAGTAGCCTACGAGTGGATAGACCTGGGCCTGATAGACGGCATCCTGCACGGCCTGGCCCGCCTGAGCGAAGTGTGGGGCATCGTCAGCCGCTGGGTTCACCGGTATATCATTGACGGCGGGATGGTGGACGGGTCGGCGAAACTGGTCGGCGCCATTGGCCGGGAATTCCGCCAGGCCCTGCAGACGGGTCAGGTCCAGCACTACCTGATCTCCGTCCTGTTCTTCCTGTGCACCTTCGCGCTGCTCTATCTGCTCTATCTGGGGGTGACACCGTAACAGGAAGTAGTGCGGGCTGTCAGCCCTTACCATCCTGAGGGCCGGCGCTGCATTGAGTTGCGGAATTGGGGGTATGAGTAAGTGGACAGGACATTGACGATAGAGATACCAGAGAAAGTCTATGAGCCATTGCTCCGAGTGGCCCACAGAGCCGGGCGAACCCCTCAGGAGTTGGTTCTGGAGTGGCTCATCCGGGAAGTCCAGGCCGCTCTGGAGGACCCCGTGGAGAAATTCATCGGAGCGTTCCGGAGCAATGTGCCCGATTGGGCTGACCGGCACGATGATTACATTGGCCAGGCTCTAATAAAAGAGATGAGCCGGAGCGAGAATGGCTGAACTGTTTGCTGATACGTCGGGATGGGGGAATCTCTTAGATGCCGCCCAGCCATATCACTCCCTGGCGGTGTCTATTTACCGCGCGGCGCGTCATGAAGGCCGGAAGGTGGTCACAACCAACTATATCATTGCCGAGTTGATTGCTCTGATGGCGCGCCCGCTTCGCATTCCCCGGCCGATGGTCATCGCGTTTGTAGAGAGTCTGCGTACATCGCCCAACGTAGAGATTGTGCATATAGACCAGGACCTGGACAGTCAGGCCTGGGGTCTGCTCAAAAGCCGACCCGATAAAGAATGGAGTCTGACGGATTGTGCCAGTTTTGTCGTTATGAAGCGTCGTGGGATTCTGGAGGCATTGACTACAGATCACCACTTTGAGCAGGCCGGCTTTGTCCGCTTGCTGAAGTAGATCACATATCTCCATACCTGCTGACGGAGGTCCGACCGTGGAGTTCTTCTGGCAACATCTGCTCAGCCTGATTCTCTTCATCCCGCTGGTCGGGGCCGGACTGGTGATGCTCCTGCCGAAGGAGCAAGACCGGCTCATCAAGGGGGTCTCGCTGCTGATCAGCCTGATCCCACTGGTCCTCTCGGTCATCGTGTGGATCAACTTCCAGCCGAACGCGCCCGGCTACCAGTTTGAGGAACGGCTGGAGTGGTTCCCGCAGATTGGTTCCTCGTACCATGTGGGGATTGACGGCATCGGCCTGGTGATGGTGCTCCTCACCACGTTCCTCACGCCACTGGCGATCCTTATCTCCTTCAGCATCCACGAGGAGGTCCGCTCCTACTTCGCCCTCTTCCTGTTCCTGGAGACGGGGATGCTGGGAGTCTTCCTGGCGCTGGACCTGCTCATCTTCTTCCTGTTCTGGGAGATTGGGCTGATCCCGATGTTCTTCCTCATCAACCGCTGGGGGAGCGAGCACGGGGAGCGGGAGTTGTGGCGCGGGTACAAAGTCCCGGCGCGGACCTATGCGGCCTTCAAGTTCCTGCTCTACACGATGGCGGGGTCGCTGGGGCTCCTACTGGCCATCCAGGTCATCGGGCTGACGGCGAAGACCTTTGACATCGTGGAGTTGCAGAAGGTCTGGCCCGCGTTCACCGGCTCCCTCTTCGGCCTGCCCATTTCGGTCATCAAGACCATCGGGTTCTGGGCCTTCACGGTCGCCTTTGCCATCAAGGTGCCCATCTGGCCCTTCCACACCTGGCTGCCCGACGCCCACACCGAGGCCCCGACGGCCGGCTCCATGATTCTGGCCGGGGTGCTCCTGAAACTGGGGGCCTTCGGTTTCCTGCGGCTGGTGCTCCCGCTCTTCCCGGAGCAGTCAGTGCAGTTCGCGTGGGTGCTGGCGCTTTTGGGGCTGCTGGCGGCGGTGGTCGGCGGCCTCTCCGCCCTGGGCCAGGACGACTTTAAGCGGCTGGTGGCCTACTCCTCGGTGGGGCATATGGGCTTTGTCGTGCTGGGGGTGGCGGTAGCGGCGAAGGCGCTGGGCGGCGGAGTGAACGCGCTGGACGCGGCGCTGGCGGCCAACGGCGCGGTCCTGCAGATGTTCAACCACGGCATCACCGCAGCGGCCATGTTTGCCCTGGTCGGAGTGGTCTACGAGCGGGCGCACACCCGCAACCTGCGGGATTTCGGCGGGCTGGGAGTGGTGGTGCCGGCGTACGGCGGCATCCTGCTCTTCTGCACCCTGGCCTCACTGGGGCTGCCGGGGCTGAACGGCTTCGTCAGCGAGTTCATGGTCTTCCGGGGGGCGTGGGCGGTCTTCCCGGCCATCACCGCGGCGACGACGATCGGGCTGGTGCTGGTGGCGGCCTACCTGCTCTGGACCATCCAGAAGGTGCTTCTGGGGCCGCTGAACCCGCGCTGGGAGGGGATGCCGGAAATCAATGCCCGTGAGGTGGTGGCCCTGGCGCCGCTGATGGTGCTGATGTTTGTGATCGGTGTGTGGCCGTCGTGGTTGATCAATCTGTTCAATGCGGCGGTGATGCGACTGATCGGGTAGGAAAGAGAACTATGGATACCCTGACAGTTCATCTGCAGTTTCCCCGCGATCTGCTGGGAGCGCTGGAAGTTCCTCAGGAGCGATTGGAGGCCCGCCTGCGGGAACTCATCGTGCTCCAGTTATTCCGCGAAGGTAGAATTTCTTCCGGCAAGGGGGCGGAATTGCTGGGGATTTCCAAATTGGAGTTCATCCAGTTGCTGGCACGGCACGGAATCCCCTATTTCACCGAAGCGCCGGAAGAACTGATCTCCGAGGTGCGGACTCTGGAGCAATTGTTGGGGAATTGAGCCAATGATTGTGGTTGCCAATGCGGGCCCTCTCATTATGGATGAAGAACTATACCAAACTGCTCTAAAACTGGTAGGAGAAAGGTGAGGTGACTATGGCCTTCCCGTTCCTCAGCGTCATCATCTTTGCACCGGCGATTACGGCCGTCCTGATTCTGCTGTTGCCCAGGGACCGACAGACGGAGCCGAAGGTGCTGGCGGCTACCGGCTCCTTCATCTCTCTCTTTATGGCCGTCTGGGTCTTTCTGGCCTACGACCGGACTCTGGGCGGGTACCAGTTCGTGGAGCAGATGCCCTGGCTCCCCATCATCGGCTCGTCCTACTACGTGGGCGTCAACGGGATGGGGGTGATGCTGGTCCTCTTGAACGCGCTGCTCCTCTTCTGCGCCGTCCTCATCTCCTGGCACATAGAGGAGCGGCCTCGCGAGTTCTTTGCCCTGCTGTTGCTGATGGGTGTGGGGGTCTTCGGCGCGTTCACGCTCCTGGACCTCTTCCTGCTGGTCCTCTTCTACGAACTGGTCCTCTTCCCCATCTACCTGCTCATCGTGAACTGGGGCTGGAAGCCGCTGCGGGAGTACGGGGCGATGAAACTGACCCTCTACCTGCTTCTGGGGAGTCTGGTCGCTCTGGTCGGCATCCTGGCCATTTACTTCACATCCGGCCTGCGGACCTTTGATATGGTCGCGCTGGGCGGGGTGAAGTTCTCGCCGGAGTTCCAGCGCATCTGGTTCCTGCCCATCTTCCTGGGGTTCGGCGTCCTGGCGAGCATCTGGCCCTTCTACTCCTGGTCCCCCGACGGATACGCCGCCGCGCCCACCGCGGTCTCCATGCTTCACGCAGGAGTGCTGAAGAACGTCGGGGCGTTCACCGCGTTTCGGGTCGCCGTACTCCTGCTTCCAGAAGGGGCGAAGTTCTGGATGCCCTACATCGTCTTCCTGATGGTGATGAACGTCGTCTACGCCACGTTCATCGCCCTGGTCCACACCGACTTCAAGTACATCATCGGGTTCGCCAGCGTCGCCCACCTGGGGGTGGTGCTGATGGGCTTCGCCGCGATGAACGACCTGGGCTGGAGCGGCGCGGTCACCATGATGTTCGCCCACGGCATCATCGCTGCGATGTCTTTCGCCATCGTTGGAATGGTGTACGACCGGACCCATATCCGGGAGATCAAAGAACTGGGTGGGATGATCCGTCGGCTGGCACCGGCGGCGCTGGGGTTCGCGATTGCCGGGTTCGCCTCTATGGGGATGCCCGGCTTCCTGGCCTTCGTCGCCGAGGTGCAGGTGTTCCTGGGACTATGGAAGGCCGCCAGTCTGGCGCCCTGGTACCCGGTCATCGCCATCATCTCGGCGCTGGGGATTATCGGGACGGCGGCCTATATGCTGCGGGCGTTCCAGTACGTTTTTATGGGCGAACTGAAACCCCAGTTCGCCGACATCCCGCCGATTGGCCCGCTGGATAAGGTCGCCATCGCGCTGATGAGTCTGCCACTCATTGGGGGCGGCATCTACCCGCTCCTGTTCCTGCCGGTGGTGCAGTCCGGCGTCCGATCCGTTCTGGCCGTCCTGGGAGGTGCTTAGATGGGCGTCACGACCTTCAATCCGACCTGGCTTCTCTCCATCCTGCCGGAAATTCTCCTGCTCGCCCTGTCCATCGTCGTGCTGGGGATTGACCTGGCCCTGCCGGCGGAGCGGAAGCGGATGCTGGGGCTCTGGACGGCGGCCGGCCTCATCGTCATCTTGGCGGTGGTGTTGCTGGCGCCCCTGCCCACCGGCCCGGCCTTCGGCGGTGTAGTGCGGATAGACGGTGTCGCCCAGGTTTTCCGCGCGGTGTTCCTGCTGGGCGGCATCCTGGTGGCGCTGATGTCTATGGACTTCCAGCCGTTGCGGCAGGACGGGCCGTACTACGGCCTGCTGCTCTTCTCGCTATTAGGGATGTCGCTGATGGCGGTCGCTGAGAATCTGGTGATGCTCTACGTGGCGATGGAGTTGACCGGCATCAGCGCCTATGTCCTGGTCAGTTACATGCGGGAGACACCGCAGTCGGCGGAGGCGGGGATGAAGTATTTCCTGTTCGGGGCCTTCAGTTCGGCGGTGATGCTCTACGGCTTCTCCTGGCTCTACGCCTTGGCGGGCGGGACGGGGTACGGTCAGTTGGCGCAGGCGATGCGGTTCATCCCCTTCCCGCTGGCGGTGCTGGCCTTCCTGATGGTGCTGGTGGGCTTCGGGTTCAAGGTGGCGATGGTGCCCATGCACTTCTGGGCGCCCGATGTCTACCAGGGTGCGCCGACGCCGATCACGGCGTTCCTCTCTGTGGGCTCCAAGGCGGCGGGGTTCGCGGTGCTCCTGCGGGCGCTGCGGTTCCTCTTCCCCGCGCTGGAGCCGACCTGGGTGGTGCTTCTGGTTGCCATCTCTATGGTGACGATGACGCTGGGCAACACCTTCGCGGTCTGGCAGAAGAACATCAAGCGGCTGCTGGCCTACTCCAGCATCGCCCAGGCCGGATACGTCCTCATCGGCGTGGCGGCGGCCTCGCAGATAGGGGTGGCGTCGGCAGCCTTTTATCTCATCATCTACACGGTGATGAACGTGGCCGCGTTCGCCGTGGTGGTGCTGGTCTCCAACCTGACCGGGAGTGAGGATGTGGAGAGTTTCTCCGGTCTGGCCCGGCGGTCGTCGTTCCTGGGGTGGAGTCTGATGCTGGCGCTCTTCTCGCTGGGGGGCGTGCCGCCCTTCGGCGGGTTCGTGGGGAAGTTGCTCATCTTTGCCGGCGCGATCCAGAGCGGCCTCATCGCGCTGACGGTGGTGGGTGTGGTCAACGTCGTCATCGGCCTGTACTACTACCTGAACGTGGTGAAGGTGGTCTTTGAGCGTCGATCTGAGCAGGAGCAGGAACCGCTGGAGGTGCCGGCGCCTTCTAAATGGGTGCTGGGCTTCACGATGGCGGCGATTGTCCTGCTGGGCATTCTGGCCTATCCGGTCTACCAGTGGGTGTGGCAGGCCAGCGCGGGGTGGTTCTGACCGGGAGCAGGGAGCAGAGGGGCGGAGGAGCAGAGGAGAGAGGAGCGGAGGAGCAGAGGAGCAGAGGAGCGGAGGAGCAGAGGAGCAGAGGAGCGGAGGAGTAGAGGAGCAGAGGAGCGGAGGAGCAGAGGAGCAGGGAACTCGGAGAGATGGTATGAGCGCGATCAGTGTGCGGCTACCATAATCCCTTCATAAAGCAGTCCGGGCGCTGGCAAGGAGAGAGCGGGTTTCCGTGAACCAGTTTATTGCAATGGCCCTAGCGGAAAAAGTGTCGGCATTGATGACGGCTGACTGGCTGGAGGAACGGGCCCGGCGCGGCGACCGCACGAAGTTTGAGCGGGCTCTGGCCAAAGTGCCAGATGGTGAGCCGCTGGAGGCAGACTGCCTTCTATAAGATGGTCTCTGGGGATCCGGGG
>JAGHZG010000049.1 GCA_017743275.1 Chloroflexota bacterium
GGGACCGGCTCCATCACCTGCCGGGGCAACTCTCCGGCGGGGAACAGCAGCGCGTCGCCATCGCCCGGGCCCTCATCAACACCCCGAAAGTCATCCTGGCCGATGAGCCGACGGGGAACCTGGATAGCCAGACCGGCGCGGAGATCGTCGCTCTGCTGCGGCAACTGAACCGGGAGCAGGGGGTAACCGTGCTGGTGGCGACCCACAACGAAGCCGTCGCGCAGGCGGCAGACCGCATCCTCCGGCTGCGAGATGGGCGGGTGGTATAAATTGCGGCGGCGGCCCAGAGGGCCGCCGCCGCAACCCCATCCCCGGGATTATTCCATCCCCATCGCCAGCATCTGGGAGATGACCACCCGCTGAATCTGGCTGGTCCCCTCCACAATCTGCAGGATTTTGGCGTCCCGCATCCACTTCTCCACCGGGTACTCCCGCATGTAGCCGTACCCGCCCAGAATCTGCACTGCGTCGGTGGTGATGCGCATCGCGGCGTCGGCGGCGAAGGCCTTGGCCATGCTGGCCTGGATGTTCGCCGGTATCCCCTGGTCCACCATCCACGCCGCCCGCCAAGCCAGAAGGCGCGCCGCGTCTATCTCCGTGGCCATGTCCGCCAGCAGGAACCGGATGGCCTGCTTGGTGATGATGGGTTTGCCGAACTGCACCCGCTCCCGGGCGTACTGGAGCGCATACTCGTAGGCCGCCCGGGCCACCCCCACCGCCATCGCCGCCACCATCGGTCGGGTGTGCTCAAAGGACTGCATGGCGATGTAGAAGCCCTGTCCCTCCTCCCCCAGGCGGTTCTCCACCGGCACCTCCACGTCCTCCAGAATGACGTCGCCGGTGTGGGACGCGCGCATCCCCATCTTCTTCTCCTTCTTCCCCGCCGAGAGGCCCGGCGTATCCTTCTCCACGATGAAGGCGGTGATGCCCCGGTGGCCCGTCCCTGGCGCCACGGTGGCGAAGATGACATAGAGGTCGGCGATGCCGCCGTGGGTGATGAACCGTTTCTGACCGTTCAGGACGTACCGGTCGCCCTTGCGGACGGCGGTGGTACGGAGCGACGCCGCGTCCGACCCGGCCTCCGGTTCGGTGAGGGCGAAGGAGCCCAGGTAGACGCCGTTGCAGAAGCGGGGGAGATAGCGGGCCTTCTGCTCCGGCGTCCCCGCCAGCATGATGGGCACCGCCGCCAGCCCGGCCCCGGCGATGGCGGTGGCGATGCCCAGGCATCCCCAGGCCAGTTCCTCCGCCACCAGGCAGGCGACGATCGCGCTGGTCATCCCGCCTCCGCCGTACTCCTCCGGATACTGGAAGGAGGTCAGCCCGACCCGCGCCGCCTTCTCCAGCACGGGCCAGGGCATCTCCTCCGTCTCGTCGTAGTGGGCGGCCACGGGCCGGATTTCCCGCTCGGCGAACTCGTGGGCCAGCCGTCGGATGCGCTCCTGCTCCTCGGTGAGTCGGAAATCTATCATCGCTCCTCCTTCACGCTTCACGTTTCACGTTTCACGTTTCACGCTTCACGTTTCACGCTTCACGTTTCACATTTCACGTTTCACGTTTCACGCCTTCCGCTTCGCGCAGCACCCGGCGCAGCACCTTCCCCACCAGCGTCTTGGGCAACTCGTCCCGGAATTCCACGGACTTGGGGACCTTATAGGCCGCCAGGCGCTCCTTGCAGAACTGGATGATCTCGGCCTCCTCCAGATGGACGCCCTCGCGGGGCACGATGTAGGCCCGGACCGCCTCCCCCCAGTACGGGTCGGGCACGCCCACCACCGCCGCCTCCCGCACCCCCGGATGCTGGTACAGCACTTCTTCCACCTCGCGCGGGAAGACTTTGGCCCCGCCGCTGATGATCATGTCCTTCTTCCGGTCCACCACGTAGAAGAAGCCGCGCTCGTCCATGTAGCCGATGTCGCCGGTGTGGAGCCAGCCGTCCCGCAGGACGTTGGCCGTCTCCGTGGGCCGCTGCCAGTACCCCTTCATCACCTGCGGCCCCCGAACGATGATTTCCCCCTCCTCGTCGGGAGGCAACGTTCGCTGACCGGTCTCCACGTCCACGATGCGCGCGTCGGTGTTGGGGACGGGCAGGCCCGTGCTGCGCAGCGGCGTCTCCCCCACCAGCGGGGTCAGGTGAGTGACCGGTGAGGCCTCCGTCATCCCGTAGCCCTGGACCATCCGGCAGCCGGACCGGCGCTCAAATTCCTGCTGGACTTCGGCAGGCAGCGGCGCCGCCCCGCTCAGGCAGAAGCGCAGGGAACTCAGGTCGTACCGGCCCAGGTCGGGGTAGTGGTTGATGGCGATGTACATTGTCGGCACGCCGGGGAACAGGGTGGGACGCAGGTGGTGGATGGCCTTCAGGACCTCCTTCACGTCCCAGCGGGGGAGCAGGATCAACGTCGCGCCCAGCAGGACCCCCAGGTGCAGGCAGGCAGCGATGCCGTAGAGATGGAAGAAGGGCAGGACGCAGAGGATTTTGTCTTCCCCCTCGCGCAGGACGGGCCGAATCCAGGCGTGGGCCTGCGTCATATTGGCGACCAGGTTGCGGTGGGTCAGCATGGCCCCCTTCGGGGTGCCCGTTGTCCCCCCGGTGTACTGGAGGAGGGCCAGGTCCTCCGGCCCCACGCGGACCGGCGGTGGTGCGTCGCTGGCGCGGCGGAGCAGGTCCGCCCAGCGGTGGTCTCCGGGGGCCACGGAGACCCGGTCTCCGGCCGCCCGCTCCTTGAGCAGCGCATATAGCCAGCGGATGGGCACCCCCATGTACTCCCGGATGGCGGTGACGACGACGTGCTGCAGCGGCGTCTCCTGCCGGACGGCCTGCACCCGGGGATAGAAGCGGGAGAGGACGACGAGGGTCTCCGCTCCGGAGTCGTTCAGGTGATGGGCAATCTCGCCGGGGGCGTAGAGGGGGTTGACCGGAGTGACCACCGCTCCGGCCTTCCATGCTCCGAAGTAGGCGGCGACGAACTGGGGACAGTTGGGAAGGAGCAACGCCACCCGGTCGCCGGGCCGGACGCCCAGGCCGATCAGGGCGTTGGCGAAGCGGTTGGCGATGCGGTCCAACTGGCGGTACGTCCAGCGGTGGCCGTAGAAGTAGACGGCGGTGACGTTGGAGAATCGGGAGACGGTGCGATCAAAGATGGTGGTGAAGGGAACGTCGGGGATTTCTATCTCGTGGGGGACGCCCGGGTCGTAGTGGTTCAGCCAGGGCCGGTCCATTCTGGTCCTCCTTTCCTTGACATTGGCGCCCTATGCGGGGTACATCCTGCACTCCAGCCGCACCCGTAACATAGGATTTATCCTGTCCCCCGCAGGATAAATCCCGCGCTACGGCGCCGCGGTAGCGAAATGTTGTTTTTATGGCGGCGGCTTCGCCGCCGCCATAAAAACAATTTTTTACCGGGAAATCCCCTCCAGCGCAGCCAGGGAGATGCAGGCGATGCGGATCTCGGACGGAAGGACCATTCCCAACAGCCAGGGGACATCCCGACGGATGTCGTTGGTGTAGTAACTGACGTAAAGGAAATCCCCCAGGATAACAGTGCCCGCGTAGGAAGTGTCTCCGGCGCTGGGAAGATCGGAGAGCCAGGTCAGGCGGTCGTCGTCCACCCGGAACAGCGCGGTCCGCTTGCGGCTGAGGACACTTCCCAACTCCGTCAGCGGGCCCCCCGGCTGGGGCTGGTAGCGGCCCACCGCGTAGACCTGTCCGTTGTACGAGAAGAGCGCCGGCCCGTCCAGGCGGGTCACCCGGCTGCGGTGGTACGTCCACTCCGTGTACGGCGGGGCGGCCATAGCGATGAGGGTGGACGCCGCCGGGTCTCCGAAGATGCTCCCGCTCCCTTCCAGGCGCGCCGTGGCCAGCATCCGCCCGTCGGGGAGAAACTCTATGTCCACTTCGTCGTTTCGTTCCCCGTCGTAAATGGTGGCTACCGTGTCCCAGTGATAACCGTCGGTGGACTGTAAGAGAATGGAACGGCCATGCTCGTGCCAGTAGGCCGGGACGTACCAGACCGTGCCGTCCCGGGTTTTCGGGCGCCAGAAGAGCCAGCCCTTCGGTTCTACCTCCTGGAACGGCGTCCAGTGGCGCCCGTCATCGCTGACAGAGAGCACCGTCGTATATGGTTCGGCGGTGAAGACGACGTTTTTCAGGGCGTAGAGGAACAGGCGGTCGCCGATGGGGGCGAATTTGGGGTCGCGAATGTCCTCGCCGGGGACGTTCAACTCCGCCAGCCGTTCCCAATGGCGGGCGTCCTCCGAGCGCCAGAGGACCAGACGGCATTTCTCGCTGGCGAAGTGCCAGGGTGAGGACGCGTGCACCAGATAGAACGCGCCCCGCCAGTAGATGAGGTCGGTATTGGAGTTGTGGACCCCGTCGCTGACGGCGGCCCAGTGCTCTATCCCCAGCGCGTCCACGACCCGGGCGCGGTTGGGGCGGAAGTACGCGTACCCCAGAAGGATCAGCAGCAGGAGAAGGAGCGCGCCCAGCGCGCCCCCCAAATAGCGCAGAACTCTGGACATCTCAGGCCTCCGGGCCGGGTAACGATTCAGCCGATTGAAATCGTCCTCCCTGGGCACTTCGTGCCGGTTGTCGGCCTTCGCCGACAACCCTTATTTTCGCATGATGAGAGAACCGGTCGGCGAAGGCCGACCTCGGCTGTAAGCTCAGAAGGTTGACTTTAGTCAGCGCTGAATCTACCGGTCGGTTGGTGGTGTCGTCGCCGGCATCGGATGTCACCGGTACCGGTGGTACCGGCGGAAGACTTCGCCCACGCTGCGGCCCTCGTGCACCCGCAGGATGACTTCCCCCAGCAGTGGAGCCACCGATAGAATCTTCATATTCGGCAATCGCTTCTCCGGTGGGATGGGGATGGAGTTTGTGGTCACAATCTCCCGGACCTCCAGTTCCCGCAGACGCTCCACCGCCGGAGGGGCCAGAACGGCGTGGGCAAAGCAGAGGTAGATATCGCGGGCACCGCTCTCCCGCACAATCCGCGCCGCGTTGGCGATGGACCCGGCCGTATTGACCTCATCGTCCACAATGATGGCGTCCTTCCCCGCCACATCCCCTACCAGAGTCAGGGCCTCCGTATCCCGGGCCACGCGCCGCTTCTCCACAATTGCCAGCGGCAGTTCCAGTTCCTCGGCGAAGTTGCGCGCCTTCTTGGCGAAGCCCAGGTCCGCCGAAACCACCACGGCGTTCTCCAGTCGTTTCTCCCGCAGATAGTCGGAGAGGATGGAGAAGGTGGTCAGTGAGTCCCCGGGAATACTGAAGAACCCCTGAATCTGGTCGGCATGCAGGTCCAGCGTGATGTATCGGTCGGCCCCGGCGATGCTGATCATATCGGCGATGAGACGGGCAGTGATGGGCACCCGGGGCTGGTCCTTTTTATCCGACCGTGCGTAGGACAGGTAGGGGATGACCGCCGTAATCCGGTCCGGGGATGCCCGACGCAGGGCGTCCAGGAAGATGAGCAGTTCCATGATATTCTCGTTCACGGGCGATGAGGTCGTCTGAATCAGGAAGACGTCCTGCCCGCGAACGCTTTCGTGGAGACGGACGAAGATGTTCTCGTTGGGGAACCGGATGATGTCCCGCCCGGAGAGGGGGACTCCCAGGTAGTCGCTGATCTCCTGGGCCAGTTCCGGGCAACCGCTACCGCTGAACAGTTTGATCATGCCGTGCATCCTCCACCTCTTGGGGTGAGATGTTCTTCGGAATCCGCTATTATTGTACTCCCGATGGAGCGGAGAGGCAACTGAAAAGCAAGTCCGAGGGTAAACCCTCGGGCTGATCCAGCAAAGACCCCCGGGCCGAGGCCTGCAGGCTGTTTTTCAGCCCCGGAGGGGCTTTGCAAAATAAGCCGGACGCTTTTAGCGTCCGGCGAAAAGATGTCCTCACTACCGCCGCACCAGGGGCAGAAAGACATGAGCGGTCCAGGGAATCAGCGTACGGTTCCAGTGGAGCGCCGGATCCCCCAGCAGAACGTAGGTGTCCAGCAGGTCACTTCCCACCGGCGCTCCCACCAAGTTCAATTTCCCCGCCAGGGTCGCCTCGCCCACCGTCCCGACGGTGTCGGAGAAGACGGCCCGGAAGAAACCCGCGGCGAGGCGCTGATGCCCCGCGCTGGCCCCCAGGCCCGTCGGGCCCCAGGCCGCCACCGCACCCGCATCCGGACGGGTGACCAGTTCCTCGTCCAGCGTCGGCTCCGGGCGATGGAACGCGCTGGTGAAACAGGTCGCTTCTACCAGGACCGGCAGGCGACGGCTGTTGTGCAGGGCCGGAAGGTCATCCAGATGGAAGAACCGCTCCGCCGCCCACTGCTGCCAGGAGGAGTGTCCGGTGTACTGGACCAGCAGCGTCCCCCGGTTCCAGTCGTTCAGGATGGCGGAATGGATAGCGGCTCCTTCGGTATCCGGGCAGTCGCTCTGAGAAGAGTTAGACCCGGCACAGTACCGCCGGGTGGTGGTGAAAGGAGCCGTCACGTATGCCGCGGCGGAGTCCGAGATAGCCGGGAAATCCCCGGCCGCGTCCGGGTCGTCCGCCACCAGGAGCACGCTGGCGTTCCAGCCCCCCGGCAGCGGACGGGTCTCGTAATCCACGATTTTCTGGACAATGGCGCGGGCCTCATCGGCGCTCCGCACCGGCAGCCGCCCCAGCAGCAGGTCGGGCAGGTTGTCGTCCCCGTCCACGCAGACGTAACGGTTGTCGGCAGCGGTCTCCCCGCCCGCCGGGCCCACCTCCAGCAGGTAGGGCGGGATGTAGGTGGGGGGGGATTCGGCCCGGTACCGCTTCGGGTCAAAAGAGCCGTCCCCCACCAGAAGGACGTAGACCGGGCGGGGGGACCAGTTGGCGTAGGCATCGGCGATGAAGCGGCGGATGGCCTCGGGGTCGGGCCGGCCGTCGCCGTAGGTGTCGTAGATGCCCAGGACGTTGACGACGGTGACCGTCAGGCCCTGGGACCGGCGCAGGTCGGCCAGGGGGCCGATGGCCTCAGCAAAAGCCGGATGGGTGATAATGAGGTAGTCGGCGCCGGTCGCGCCGCCGGCCGCGCGGAAGCCCCAGAGGTCCTCCGGGGAGCGGACCCGGTCAGGGGCCCGGATGGCCCCCTCGGCGGCGACGTGGTAGCGGCGGGGCCCGCCCCCAGACGGGTCGCCCAGGGTGATCCGCTGGCCGTCCACCCGGAAACCGGTCAGGCGAATGGGGCGGAGCGGGTCGGTGACGTCGCAGGCCCGGTAGGGGCCGGAGGCGGCCAGGGTGACGGTGTAGGCGGCAGCGGATGGAGAGCCCTCAAAAGTGGTCGCACTTCCTGCGGGCCCCAGGCCACGGGCATAACAGACGGCAAAGGCATCCAGCCAGGCGCTTTCCGTCAGGACGGGGCGCAGGGAGAGGGCATTGGCGCCGTCGCGCAGGACACCGGTCGGAATAGAGAAGGTCGCGGTGACGGCGGTCCTGCCGGACCAGACGGCTTCGCCGATACTGGCGCCGTTCGCCTGCACAGCCCAGCGGTGGTCGCCAGCGGTACGGCCGATCAGCCAGAGGGTGAGGGTGGCCAGACGGGCAGAATCCACAGCGGAGAGGGAGAAGGAATAGGTAACCGGCGTTGCGGCGGGGCCGACCCGGTAGTCCCACGTCCAGCGGTCGCCGTCCCGGCCCGGGGGGATGCCCGATGTGAGAGTGTCGGGCGTGTAGCGGCGGTTCTCCTCAAAGACGTCCTCCACCCAGGGAGTGCCGGGGGGCAGGCCCGTCGGGTCGGCCGGGCGGGAGGTCATCCGCAGACCAGGAGTTTCCCCTCCCAGCACCAACCGGTAGGTGTCATTTCTTGTCCAGCGGCTGAAACGGGGTTCGGCGTAGAAGAGGAGCGATTCGCCGTCCTCAAAGAGGGTATCTTCGTCCCCCTCCCACTCGTATGCGACCTCTTCCGTCCCCCGGAACAGGTGCAGGTAGTGGGGGTCGGCGCCCGTCAGGCCCAGGGGGGCCAGTTGGGCGTAGGTGACCCGGTAGAGGCCGGGGCGGCTGACCTCCAGGAATGCCTGGCGCGGGCCGCCCATTGGGAGGCAGGATAAATCCTGCGCTACATCCGCCGTAGCATAGGATTTATCCTGTGGACTGCAGGATAAATCCTGCGCTACGGTGCGGGATAAATCCTGCGCTACATTCGCCGTAGCATAGGATTTATCCTGTGGACTGCAGGATAAATCCTGCGCTACGGTGCGGGATAAATCCTGCGCTACATTCGCCGTAGCGTAGGATTTATCCTGTGGACTGCAGGATGAATCCTGCGCCACAGGGCGGGATAAATCCTGCGCTACGAGGGCATCCTGGGGGTTGAGGACGGCGCGGCGCACCCGGGCCAGGATGGGGTCGTCGCCGGTGAGACCAGACCACTTCTCCCCGGAGAAGCGGATCTCCACCCGGATGTGCCGGTAAAACCGCAGGCGGTCCCCTTCGGGCAGGGCGGGGTAGAAGGTGAGTCGGGCCAGACGAACCCCCCGGATGGTGCCAATCTCTTCCAGAGCGACCGGAGCGGAGGGAGGGGACTGTCTCTTATACACATCT
>JAGHZG010000050.1 GCA_017743275.1 Chloroflexota bacterium
GGCAGCGTCAGATGTGTATAAGAGCCAGTCGTTGGGGACGACCACGGGGTCTACCCGCACGGGGGTCTGGCGGCCCTCCACCTGGGTGCGCTGACTGGCAGTGAGGGATTCGGGGGGGACAAAGACCTGCAGGGAATGGCGGATGAACGCCCGACAGGCCAGCCGGACCCCGCGGGCGATGTCCTCATCGCCCAGCCGCTCCCGCTCTGTATCCGAGATAGGGGACAGCGCGTCCCGATGATCGGGGGGGATAACCACCCGGCAGGTCCCGCAGGCCCCCAGGCCCCCACAGACTCCGCTGAGGCCCACGCCCAGCCGTCGGGCGGCCTCCAGTACGGAAATGCCTGCCGGAACCTGGCCTCTTCTGCCCAGAGGCTGAAAGGAGACGGTAACTGTGGAGAAATTGGGTTCTGTCACTGATCCGATGACCGCAAGGGAATCCATCCGTGCCGCAGGGCGTAGACGGTGGCCTGAGTTCGGTCGGAGACGCCCAGTTTGTTCAGAATCGCCGTGACGTGATTCTTCACTGTCTGATGGCTGATGCCCAGGCGGTAAGCGATTTCTTTATTGCTCATCCCGGCCACCATCAGGCGCAACACCTCCATTTCCCGACTGGAGAGGGGAGCCAGGTATCGCTCATCGGAGATGTCGCCGCCGAACTGTCGGTACCGCTCCCGCAACCACCGTCCCAAATCCCGGTCGGAGGCCAGGACCATCTGGCGCAGTACGTACTGGCCCGCATAGACATGGCGGACCGTCCTCACCAGTTCCTGAGGGCTGACATCTTTGGAATGGTACGCGGAGGCCCCGGCCCGCACCGCGTGGTACACCTGCTCCTCGTCGTCGTAGGCGGTGAGAATCACCACGCCGACCTCCGGATGTGCGTCCTTGATCCGGCGGGTGGCCTCCAGCCCGTTGACGCGGGGAAGGTTGACGTCCATAATGACCACATTCGGCAACAGACGGGACACCGCCTCTATGGCCTCTTCCCCGTCCGAAGCCTCCCCGATCACCTCCAGGTCTCCCTCGGCAGCGATCACCCTTCGCAGCCCCTCCCGAAAGAAGGGGTGATCGTCCACGATGAACACCCGGATTTTGTTCACGGCCCCTCCTTTTGGTTACGGATACAACCCCGCCTGACAGTTTGGAAAACAGGACACGGATTAACACGGGTTTCACGGGTCGGCACGGATAACAATCTCCGTGAAAACCCGTACCATCCGTGCCCATCCGTGTCCCATTTCGCATGTCGCAACTCGTCATTAGTATACCACAAAACGGAGAGGATGCATACCATCTTGTAGAGCAACTGCTCGCAGTTGCTCTGCACCCCCCATTTTGGCCTCTCCCGCAACCTGTGGTAAAATGAACCTTCGGGAGGAAACGGAGTATGGCGAAAAAAGGGAACGATGTCCTGACCTACGAAGCGGCAGACGTCCAGGTGCTGGAAGGGCTGGAGGCCGTCCGCCGACGGCCGGGGATGTACGTCGGAGGGACGGACCTGCGCGGCCTGCACCATTTGGTCTACGAGGTCGTGGATAACTCCATAGACGAGGCCCTGGCCGGCGCCTGCGACGAGATAGAGGTCACCATCCACAAAGACCGCAGCGTCACCGTCCGGGATAACGGGCGGGGCATCCCCACTGCCCCTCACCCCGAAAAGAAAATCTCCACCCTCCAGTTGGTGATGACCACCCTCCACGCCGGGGCCAAGTTCGGCGGGGGCGGCTACAAAGTCTCCGGCGGACTCCACGGTGTCGGCGTCTCCGCGGTCAACGCCCTCTCGGAGTGGCTGGAGGTGGTGGTGGATAACCCCCGCGACGGCCTCCGCTACCGCCAGCGGTACGAGCGGGGCGTCCCCGTCACCCCGGTGGAAGCCCTGGGGAAGACCGACCGGCGCGGGACGACGGTCACCTTCCGCTTTGACCCCACCATCTTCAAGGACGTGGACTACCAGTTTGACATCCTGGCCCAGCGGATGCGGGAAATGGCCTTCGTCACCCGCGGGGTGACCATCCGGCTGATAGACGAACGGCCCGACGACTTCCCCCGCCGGATGACCTTCTACTTTGAGGGCGGCGTCCTTTCGTTCGTCCGTTACCTGAACCGCAACCGGGAGCCCCTGCACCCACCCGTCTACGTGGAGAAGGAGGTGGACGGCATCGGGGTAGAGGTCGCCATCCAGTATACCGACTCCTACACCGAGTCCGTCTACCCCTTCGCCAACACCATCCACACGGTGGACGGCGGGACCCACCTGACCGGGCTGCGGGCCGCCCTCACCCGCACCATTAACGACTACGCCCGCAAGGTGGGCCTGCTGAAGGAGAAAGACCCCAACTTCTCCGGCGACGACGTCCGGGAGGGGCTGACCGCCGTCGTCAGCGTCAAGCATCCCGACCCCCAGTTTGAGTCCCAGACGAAGGTCAAATTGATGAACGCCGAGGTGAAGGCCATTGTGGAGTCGGTGGTGGCTGAGGCGTTCATGGAATTTCTGGAACGGGACTCCGCGTCGGCGCGGCGCATCGTGGAGAAGTGCCTGACCTCCTCCCGTGCGCGGGCAGCCGCCCGCCAGGCCCGCGACCTGGTCATCCGCAAGTCCGTCCTGGAGAGCAGCACCCTCCCCGGCAAACTGGCCGACTGCTCCGAGCGGGACCCGAAGAAGACGGAGTTGTTCATCGTGGAGGGGGATAGCGCAGGCGGGAGCGCCAAGCAGGGCCGCGACCGGCACTTCCAGGCCATCCTCCCCCTGCGGGGCAAGATTCTCAACACCGAACGGGCCAGCATCAACAAAGTCCTCGCCAGCAAGGAAATCCAGGCCCTCATCTCCGCGCTGGGGACAGGGATTGGAGACCAGTTCAACCTGGAAGGTCTGCGATACAGCCGGGTCATCGTGATGAGCGTGGACGGAGACGAGATGACCTTCGTCCGCGACCCTCAGGGGCAAATCCGCTCCGTCCGCATCGGGCCCTTCATAGATAATACTCCAGACCTCACGGGCTATCAGGTTCTCTGTTTTGACCCGCAGACGGGGCATGTCCGCTTCCGCCCCCTGAAAGCGGCCATCTCCCATCCGATCTCCGAGCCCCTCTACGAAATCCAGACGGCCTACGGACGACGGGTGCGCGTGACCGCCTCCCATAGCGTGTACGTTTACCGGGACGGCCGCATCGTCCTGGAACGGGGCGACCGGGTGCGTCCGGGTGACCTGCTGGTGGCCCCTCGCCGCCTCCCCCTGTGGGCGGAGAACCCGGCGCCTCGCCTGGACCTGGTCCGGTTGTTACTGGAAAACGCGGAGCGAATCCAGGATGTAGAAATCGTGGTCCGCGGAGAAGCCGTGGAGGAACTGCTGAAAGCACGCGTGCGCGAGGAATACGCGTACCGGCCCCAACTGGTGGAGCCGCGAGTAGAAATCGGGGAATCCCTGCGGGCCACCCTGACCCAACGACGTCGGGAATTGGGGCTGGGCCAGCGAGAAATTTGCCAGGCCGTTGGCATTCGCCAGCCGGTTACGTTCTACGCCTGGGAGAAGGGCACATCCCGGCCCCTGCTGACCCACTTTCAGCGCTATGTCGCGCTCCTGGGTCTGGACCCGGCAAACCTGGAGGGCCAATACCAGGTGGTGGAATCCCATCTGGACCGGATATGGCGTACCCAGTACGCGGGCGCTCCGCGCAACCGGGTGCGCCCCTACCTTCCGTTGAGGGAACTGGACCTGGACGATCTATCTCTTCTGGACGGTCGTCCCTTAGAACTTACGCCTCTGCACTACGCCGACCGGCCCATCCCCCGCTTTATCCCGGTGAACCGGGCCCTGATGACCCTGCTGGGTTTCTTCGTCGCCGAGGGGAGCATCCGTCGGCGGGGAGGGATTCGCTTTGCACTGGGGAAAAACAATCAGGCCCTCGTCGGGGAACTGACAGAAGCCATCCGGGACGTCTTCGGCGTAGAGCCGCGCATCTACCAACACGGGGATCGGGCTCTGGAGTTGCGAATCCTCAACCGGGTCGTCATCGCCGTGTTTCGCTGTCTGTTTGGCCGCAACGCGATGGATGCGACCACGAAGCGCATCCCCGACCTGGTATTCAACCTGACTCCCGACCTGCAACAGGCATTCCTTCGGGGATATTTTTTGGGCGACGGTACGGTCTCCCGAAACGGGATCGCGGTCTCCACCGTCTCGCCTGAACTGGCCAGCCAACTGATGTATCTCCTCGGGGCTCAGGGCGTCCTGGCCTCCCTCTCCCTCCATCCGCCGACCGGTCAGCCCAGCGGCACCGTGCGGGGGAAGCCCGTTATCCAGCGGCACACCGCCTACGTGCTCACCGTCACCGCCAAAGAGGACCTGGAATGCCTGCGGCCCGTCTGGGCCGACCACCGCCTGGCCGACCGGCTGGAGGAGAAAATGCGGTCCGCCCGGAGCGGAGGCCCGAACCGCCGGGCGACGGTCATCAGGGGCGACCTCATCGGATTGCCCGTGCGCTCGGTGCAGGAGGTCCCCCCGACCAGCAGGAAGGTCTACGATTTCTCCGTGGAGGGGGACGAGAACTTCATCTGCGGCCTGGGTGGATTGTGCTGTCACAACACGGATGCCGACGTGGACGGGGCCCACATCCGCACGCTTCTCCTCACCTTTTTCTATCGCTACATGCAACCCCTTATTGAAGAAGGCCATCTTTTTATTGCCCAGCCGCCCCTCTACCGCATCGCCACGTCCAAACAGGTCTTCTACGCGTACTCTGAGGAGGAAAAGGAACGGATTCTGAAGCAACTGGACGGGGATAAAGTGACCATCCAGCGGTACAAGGGGCTGGGGGAGATGAACCCGGAGCAGTTGTGGGAGACGACCATGGACCCGGCCCGGCGGATTCTCCTGCAGGTGACGGTGGAGGACGCGGCGGAGGCCGATCGGATTTTCACGATGCTCATGGGGGACGCCGTACTCCCCCGCCGCCGCTTCATCCAGACCCACGCGAAGGAAGTGCAGAATCTGGACGTGTAGCAAGACTGTCCACTCGCAAACTCTAACAGGAGGCCGACATGTGGTACTTCGTCTCCCCTCAGATCGTCTTCGGTGAAGGCGCGCTGGACGCTCTGGATGAACTGGAGGGCCGCCGCGCCCTCATCGTCACCGATGCCACGCTGGTCCAACTGGGCATCGTGGAGAAGGTCCTGGTCCACCTGAAGAACGCCGGGCTGGAGGTCCGGGTCTTTGACGAGGTGGAGCCGGACCCCAGCGTGGCGACCGTCCTGCGCGGGGCCGAGGTCGCCCGCGCCTTTGAGCCGGACTGGATCATCGGCCTGGGCGGCGGGTCGCCCATGGACGCGGCCAAAGCCATCTGGATTCTCTACGAGCGGCCCGACCTCCATCCGGCGGAGATCAACCCCTTCGTCCGGCTGGGGCTGCGCCAGAAGGCCCGCCTCATCACCATCCCCACCACCAGCGGAACCGGCGCGGAGATTACCTGGGCCATCGTCCTGACCGACACGGAGGAACAGCGAAAAATGGGCCTGGGGAACCGGGAGAACGTCGCCGATATGGCCATCGTGGACCCGGCCCTGACCGCGGGGATGCCGCCCCGGCTGACGGCGGATACCGGGATGGACGCACTGACCCACGCGGTGGAGGGCTACACCTGTACCTGGCACAACGACATCAGCGACGGCCTCTGCATCCAGGCGGCGCGCCTGATCTTCCAGTACCTGCCGCGCGCGGTGGCCGACGGCTCCGATATGGAGGCCCGGGAGCGGATGCACAACGCCGCTGCTATCGCCGGGCTGGGCTTCGGCAACGCCATGGCCTCTATGGCCCACGCCATGGGCCACACCCTGGGGGCAACGTTCCACATCCCCCACGGGCGCGCCGTGGGCATCTACCTCCCGTACACCATTGAATTCTGCGCCCGCGAGGCGCCGGAGCGGTTCGCCGAACTGGCCGCGCTGACAGGTTGCTCCCAGGCCGGCGGGGAGGAGGGCGCGCGCGCCCTGGCCCGCCGCATCCGCGACCTGGCCCGGCAGATTGGAAGTCCTCTCTCCGTCGCCGGGGCAGGCGTGGCACGGGAGGCCTATGAGGCCCAACTGGACAAGATGGTGGACGACGCCTTCAACGACACTCAGATGGTCACCGCCGTCCGCGCCCCGTCCTACGACGAACTCCGCCAACTCTTCCGGTACGCCTACGAGGGCAGGGAGGTGGATTTTTAACTATTCAGGCGCTGACTGAAGTCACCCTTCTTGGGCCTGCGGCCGATGGTCGGCCTTCGCCGACCATCTCTTTTGGTATGTCCGTGGAAGGGTGTCGGCGAAGGCCGACACCTGGCACGAAGTGCCCAGGGAGGACGATTTCAATCGGCTGAATGGTTGCGTGGATTTTTAAATAAATCCTACACTACCAGCGCTGGTTTGACTTTTCCTGCCGCTTGACTACAATAGCGAAGGGCGCGAAGTCGCCAGTGAACTTCTGGAGTTGATACCTTACCCCTGTTTCCACATCATCCGAGGAGGTGAACCGATGTATCCCAAACTCTTTATCCCCGGACCGACCCACGTGCGAAAGGAGATTCTGGAAGCGCAGACCGTGCCGATGATCGGGCACCGGGCTCCGGAATACTCCAAACTCCAGTTGGAGGTGACCCCCAAACTTCAGCAACTCCTCTACACTCAACAGCGCGTGTACCTCTACGCCAGTTCCTCCACCGGTGTGATGGAGGGCTCCGTCCGACAGGCCTCCACCGGCAAACCCATCCTCTTCACCGTCTGCGGCGCCTTCTCCCAGCGCTGGTACGAAATCGGCCAGCAGAACGGCATCCCTTCCGAGAAGATAGAAGTCCCTCTGGGGCAGGGGATCACCCCCGAAATGGTGGACGAGGCCCTCTCCCAGAAGGAGTACGACGCCATCACCATCACGATGAACGAGACGGCCACCGGCGTGATGAACCCGGTCCAGGAGATCGCCGCCCTGGTCCGCCAGAAGTACCCGGACGTGCTCATCCTGGTGGACGCGGTCAGTTGCATGGCGGGGGTGAAGATTGAGTTTGACGCGTGGGGGCTGGATGTCTGCTTCGCGGGCGTCCAGAAGTGCTTCGCCCTCCCGCCGGGCCTGACCGTTTGCGCGGTCAGCGACCGGGCGCGGGAGCGGGCCAAGCAGGTCAAGTACCCCGGCCACTACTTCGCCTACGCCCAGATGGACAAGCGGTACGACAAAGGCCAGACGCCCGCCACGCCCGCCATCAGCCTCATCCAGGCGCTGAACAAGCAGATGGACGACATCCTGGCGGAGGGGCTGGAGAACCGCTGGCGGCGCCACCAGGAGATGGCCTCCATCGTTCAGGACTGGGCCCGCAAGTACTTCGCCCTCTTCGCCGACGAGCGCTTCCTCTCCCCCACCGTCACCAACATCACCAACACCCGGGGGATCAGCGTGGAGGGGCTGAACCAGGAACTGCGCAAGCGGGGCGCCATCATCTCCAACGGCTACGGCGATCTGAAGGAGAAGTGCTTCCGCATCGCGCACATGGGCGACCTGACCGTGGAGGACATCCGCTGGCTGCTGGAGCAGATAAACGACATTCTCGGGCTGCAGTAGACCGTCGCATGTCGCAGGTCGCATGTCGCATATTTGCGACCTGCGACCTGCTCCCTGCGACCTGCTCCCTGCGACCTGCGACCTGCGACGTGCGACGTGCGACTATGACCTGGAGGTGAACCATGAAAGTCCTGATCTGCGACCCCATAGACCCGGAAGCCGTAGAGACGATGCGCCGGGCCGGGATTGAGGTGGACGTTCGGGATGCCATCACGGCGGAGGAACTGGAGGCCGTCGCCGCCGACTACGACGTGATGGTGGTCCGCAGCCGCACCAAAGTCACCGCGGCGGTGATGGATAAGGCCCCCAACCTGAAACTCATCGTCCGGGGCGGCGTGGGCGTGGACAACATTGACGTGAAGCACGCCCAGGCGAAGGGAATTGAGGTGCGCAACACCCCCCTGGCCTCCGCCAACTCCGTGGCCGAACTGACCATCGGCTACCTCTTCGCGCTGGCCCGCCAGATTCCCCAGGCCACCGCATCTATGAAGGCCGGCCAGTGGGAGAAGAAGGCCTTCAGCAAGGGGATAGAACTGGCCGGGAAGACGCTGGGGCTGGTCGGCTGCGGCAATATCGGCCAACTGGTCGCCCAGAAGGCCGCCGCGCTGGGGATGACCGTCCTCTTCTACCGCCGCACCCCCACCGAAGTCCCTGGCGCCACCCAGGTCTCGTTGGACGAACTGCTGGCCCGCTCCGACTTCATCTCCCTCCATGTCCCGCTGACGCCCGAAACCCGCCACATCATCGGGCGCGCGGAGTTTGAGAAGATGAAGAAGGGCGTCTACATCGTCAATTGTGGGCGCGGCGGGACGCTGGACGAGGCCGCCCTCTACGACGCCATCGTCAGCGGAAAGGTGGCGGGCGCTGCGCTGGACGTCTTTGAGGACGAGAAAGAGGACCGGGGCCGACGGCTGATGGAACTCCCGCAGGTCATCGGCTCCCCGCATGTCGGCGCGGGCACCGAGGAGGCCACGGAACGCGTCGGCGC
>JAGHZG010000051.1 GCA_017743275.1 Chloroflexota bacterium
AGATGTGTATAAGAGACAGGAACACCGCCGTCTGCACCTGCTCCCCGTCCTGAAGGGTGACGGCGTAGGCAAAGCCGTCCGGAACCCGGCGGCCCACTTCCCCGTCCAGGAACGGGCGGAGGCCCTCCGCCGCCCGGAGGACCTGAGCGGGGTCCACCTGCCAGCGGACGTGGGTGCGGCTCTTCCGGTCCAGGAAATAGAGGGTGCCGTCGGCCGTTGCCATCAGTTCCTGGTCCATCCCGGCGAAACCGCCGGTCCGACGGACCCGCAGGAGGACGCGCGCGGGCAATCCCTTCATCACCTCTCCTTTCTTCACCAGGATGTACGGCTGACCGTTCGGGTTCAACTGGACCACTCCGTGCAGCCGGAGCAGGGTCTCGGTGGCCTCCCGGTCAAAGGGGGCCAGGCGCGGGAGACCGCTGACGGCCTCCTCTCCGGCGAACACGATGTAGATACCCCCCGTTGCATCGGCGACGGCAACGTCGCTGCGGGTGAGCGGCGGGCCGGAGCCGGCCTCCCCCAGCAGGTCCCACCCCCGGTAGTAGGCGACGACGGTCACCTCCCGTCCCTCGTACGCCCGCGGGTCCGCCAGAATCTCGCCGATGGGGGTGACGGACTCCCCCGTAGATGGCGACGGCAGGGTCTGCGGCTGGGGCGGCGGGGTCGGCGGGGCCGACTGCGGGCTCAGGGGACTGGTCAAGGGCCCCGGCCTGCAGGATGCCAGCAGGATGGTCAGTAACATAGCCGTCAGAATGATCCTTCTCATCTCTCCACCTCCGGAACAGGTTGGGGGCAGAGCCTGGGCAGGCACAACCTGCCCCACGCCTTCCAGACGCCAGAACCGTCCCGATGGTTCCCAATCTCACCGTAACTACTTGCCGTGTCCATCCGTGTCCCATTCCAATAGCCCACGGATGAACACGGGTTTTGACGGATAGACACGGATAAGAATCCGTGAAAACCCGTACTATCCGTGTCCATCCGTGTCCTGTTCAAAATAGCCCACGGATGAACACGGGTCTTTACGGATAGACACCGATAGGAATCCGTGAAAATCTGTATCATCCGTGTCCATCCGTGTCCCGTTCAACAGCCCACGGATGGATACGGATGAACACGGATGCTACTCAATATCTGTCGTGCAGGCCGATGACCCGGTGGGCGCCGGCGTAGACGCGGAAGCGGTCGCCCCGCGCGTAGCCGATGAGGGCAATATTCCGGAGACGGGCCAGTTCCACCGAGAGGGAGGTCGGGGACGAGAGGGAGATCACCACCGGTGTGCCCATCCGGGCCGCCTTCACCAGCATCTCCGAACTGACCCGCCCGGTGGTGAGGAGAATCCGGTCCCGCAGCGGTTGGTTCTGGCGCAGGCAGAGGCCGGCCAGTTTATCCACCGTGTTGTGGCGGCCCACGTCCTCCGCCACACAGAGCAGACCCTCCCTTTCGGCCAGGGCGGAGGTGTGCAGGCCGCGCACCCGGCGGTAGAGGACGGCCGCTTCCTGCAGGCGGCGCATCAGGCGGACTACCTGGTCCGGGGTCACGGTGAGGTCGCTTTCCAGCGGCGGGCGCACCTCCCGCAGGTCCTCAAAGGTCGTCCCGCCGCCACAGCCGGAGGTCAGCGTGCGCAGGGCAGGGACCTCCACGTCCCGGTAGAGCCACACGTCCACACAACGGCGGCTCCCGCAGACGCGCACACTGGCCACTTCCTCCATCCCGTCAATCAACTCCTCGTTGTAGAGGAAGCCGACCGCCAGTTCCTCCAGCAGGGTCGGCGTGCACATCAGGCCGACCAGGTCCTGCCCGTTGACGGTGAGGATAACCTCTTCTTCCACCGGCAGAGCGCCGGATTCCTGCCGGGTGGTGCCTTTTTCGTAGAAAAGAATGTCGGCCGGGTAGACAGCCATTTCTCTATCCACGAAGAACACGAAGGACACGAATCGTTTTGATTACTGCTTTGTGCCCTTCGTGGATACAATCTCCAGGGCCCGTTCTGTCACCGCCTGGGGAGTGAAGCCGAATTTCTCCATCAGGACCGGGTAGGGGGCCGAGGCGCCGAACCGCTGGACGCCGATGACGGCCCCGCCCGGGCCCACGTACCGCTCCCAGCCCAGCGGGACGGCGGCCTCTATGGCGATTTTGGGGACGGTCGGAGGCAGGACGGCCATCCGGTAATCCGGCGGCTGGGCGTCAAACAGTTCCCAGGACGGCATGGAGACGACACGCGCGCGGACGCCCCGCTCCGCCAGCCCCTCCTGCGCGGCCAGCGCCAGGTGCACCTCGGAGCCGGAGGCGATGAGGACCAGGTCCGGGTCGCCCTGGGGGGCCTCCCGCAGGACATAGGCGCCCCGGGCCAGGTTCTCCGCCCCGGCCTTATCGCTCCGGTCCAGCACCGGCAGATTCTGGCGGGTGAGGAGCAGGGCGGTGGGGCCATCACGGCGGCGCAGCGCAGCCCGCCAGGCCTGGGCGGTCTCGCTGGCGTCGCAGGGGCGGATGACGGTCAGGTTGGGGATGGCGCGCAGGGCCGCCAGGTGCTCCACCGGCTGGTGGGTGGGGCCGTCCTCCCCGATCCAGAGGGAGTCGTGGGTCCAGACGTACACCACCGGCAGGTGCATCATTGCGGCCAGGCGGACCGCCGGTCGCATATAGTCGGAGAAGACCAGAAAGGTCCCGCCGTAGGGGATGAGGCCGCCGTGGAGGGCCATCCCGTTGAGGATGGCACCCATGGCGTGCTCCCGGACGCCGAAGTGGAGATTGCGGCCAGCGGGGGTATCCCGCTGGAAGTCACCGTAGCCCTTCAGCAGGGTCAGGTTGGAGGGGGCCAGGTCGGCGGAGCCGCCGATGAGAGTGGGAAGGGCCTTTGCCAGCGCGTTCAGGACAATGCCGGAGGCCTTCCGGGTGGCCATCGGGCCGTCGGCGGGGGAGAAGGACGGGATGGCCTCCTCCCAGCCGTCGGGGAGTTCGCCAGCCCAGAGGCGCTCCAGCAGCGCCGCCTCGCGGGGGTACTGGCGGGCGTAGTCGGCGAAGGTCGCCTGCCAGCGGGCCTGCGCGGCGGCCCCCTCCTCCACTGCCCGCCGGAAGACGGGCAGGACCTCCGGCGGGACCCAGAACTGCGCGTCCGGCGGCCATCCCAGGGCCTGCTTGGTCAGCCGGACCTCTTCTTCTCCCAGAGGTTCGCCGTGAGCAGAGGCGGAATCCTGCTTGTGCGGGCTTCCGTAGGCGATATGGGTCCGGCAGATGATGAGGGACGGGCGGGCCGTCTCCCGACGCGCGGCCCGGATGGCCGCCGCGATGGCCTTCAGGTCGTACCCGTCCACTCTCTGGACGTGCCAGCCGTACGCGCGGAAGCGGGCGGCGACGTCTTCGGTGAAGGTGATGTCGGTGGAGCCTTCAATGGAGATGTCGTTATCGTCGTAGAGGTAGACCAGTTTGCCCAGGCCCAGGTGCCCGGCCAGCGACGCCGCCTCGTGGCTGATGCCCTCCATCAGGTCGCCGTCGGAGACGATGGCGTAGGTGTAGTGGTCAAAAATGGGGAAGCCGGGCCGGTTGAAGGTGGCGGCCAGGAACCGCTCGGCAATGGCCATCCCGACGCCGTTGGCGAAGCCCTGTCCCAGCGGGCCGGTGGTGGTCTCCACGCCGGGGGTCAGGCCGTATTCAGGATGGCCGGGGGTCCGGCTCCCCCACTGCCGGAAGGCCATCAGGTCCTCCAGCGTCAGGTCGTAGCCGGTGAGGTAGAGCAGGCTATAAAGGAGCATGGAGCCGTGACCGGCGGAGAGGACGAACCGGTCCCGGTCCGGCCACTTCGGGTCCTTCGGGTTGTGCTTGAGGAACCGGGTCCAGAGGACGTAGGCGACGTCGGCCATGCCCATTGGCATGCCGGGATGGCCAGAGCGGGCCTTCTGGACGCCGTCCATGGCCAGAGTGCGGATGGTGTTGATGCAGAGTTGGTCTATCATGGCGCAGGGTCGCAGGTCGCAGGGTCGCAGAGCGCAGGTCGCAAGGCGCAGGGCGCAGGGTCGCAGGGCGCACGGTGGCGGGTGGCGCTACGCCGGGATGCTCAGCCCGTAGCGGGCGCTCAGTTCTTCCAGCGCCCGGAGGGCCATCCGGGCCACATCCGGTTCGGGGTCGTTCAGGGCACGGCGGAGCGCGTCCACATGTTCAGGGCGGCCCACCCAGCCCAGGGTCTGAGCGGCGGCCCGGCGGACGGGGGCCGGGCCCTCCGCCAGGGCCCGCAGCAGGGGGCCGAAGGCGGCCTCGCCGATGCCCACCCCTTCGCCCTGTTCGGCGGCCCAGGCGATCAGCCAGCCCATGTCCCAGGGGACGGGCGGTGAAGGGGGCGGGGTCGGTTTCGCCTTCTGCTCCCGTTCGGATAGAGCGGTTCCGGCGGCGGAGCGGACAATCCACTGGGGGTCTTCCCGCGCCGTTTTTTCCAGCAGTTCCCGGGCCCAGAGGGCCTCAATTTCCCCCAGCCCGTAGGCCGCGGCCCGCCGGACCATGAAGTCATCGTGCTGCAGGGCCTCCCGGAGCACCTTGTAGCCTTCTTCCCCCTGGCGGGCCAGGGCCCGCGCGGCCTCCACCTGGAGGGTTTCATCGCCGGAGGTCAGCACGTGGACCAGCCACTCTACCGCCGCGGGGACGTTCGTTTCTCCCAGGGCGTGGACGGCCGCGATGCGGACGGTCTCTTCGGGGTCCTCCAGCGCTTTGGCCAGGCTGGAAAGGTCGGCCCCTTCGCGGAGGAAGGCCATTATGCGGGCCGCGATGGCCCGCACAGCCGGGTTGGGGTTGCGGAGCGCGTGGCGCAGAAAGAGGGGCACTCCCGGGTCGCTGGTCCGGATCAGCGCCTCCGCCAGCCGGTGACGGGATTCGTCGGAGAGGTTGGGGGCCAGCAGCGAGCGGCCCAGGAGGGCCATCACGCCGTTGCGCCACTGGGCTTCGCGGGGAGCCAGCGCGGCCCAGCGCGCCGCGGTCCGCAGGCGGGTCTGCCAGAGGTCGTCGGGGCGGGAAAGCCAGGCCTGGACCACCGGCTCCATCCTCCCCACCTCCGCGTAGAAATCCACCACGGTGAGCCAGGAAGGATCATCCAGATGAGCGACCAGCAGGTCTGGAGAGGATGCCAGTTCCTCCGCGGTCAGCATGGCCTGCCAGAGGGAATGGGCAAACCGGTACCGGTCGGTAGCGCAGGCGACCAGCGGCCCGCCGGGGGCCAGGAAGGCCTTCAGGAACGACGCCAGGGCCGCCCGGACGCGCTTCGGTTCGGGGGCAGGCGGACGCTCCGGTGCGGGTTGTTCAGCCGGAGGCGCGCTCTCTGGCGAGGATTCGGTCTCTGCAGACGGGGGGCCCGCCGGGGACACGGCCTCTTCTCCATAGGACGGTCCGACCACCGGAGAGACCGGGGTCAGTTTCTGACGGAGGAGTTCCTCCAGTTCCTGGCGAGTGCAGATGGACCGACCGTCCTCCTGAAGTTTCCGGGCCAGGGTGCGCAGGATGTCCAGCGGATCCAGGGGCTCCACCCCTTCCAACGGAGGGAGGTCGGGGAATCCCCTGGCCCATCGCTCCAGGCGGTGGTGGAAAGGGTCCGTCCGCCTGGACGGGACGATGCCGTTTTCCAGAAGCCACCCGGCACAGAGGGCCACGTCCAACAGAGAGTTCGTCCGTTTCAGCACCCGCGTCAGTTCTTCCGTGGCCCGCTCCAGGGGGAAGTTTTCCGGGGCAGGCAGGCGGGTCAGAAAATCCCGCACCTGGGGACGGTCCCAGGGGCAGAGGCGGAGGGGGACGAATCCGGCGTTCGCCAGGGGGGCGTACTGCCCGGCTCCTACGGCGATCACCCAGATGTTGGCGGGAAAGGCATCGGCCAGTTCCGTCAGCCAGGCCGTGGCCCGTTCCTGCGCGTCGGGGGCCAGTTCGTCCCATCCGTCGGCCAGGATCAGCGCGCCGCCCGTCTGGAGCGCCTGGCGGAGAGGCGTCGCGGCGGGGGCGGGGGCCCCAACGGCCTGCAGCGCGCCCTGGACCAGCCGCTGGGCCGGCGTGGAGGCTTTTTTCCCCTCTGGGGGCAGGGTCCAGTCCAGCGCCGGGAGGTAGATGTAGAGGGGAATCCGCCCTGTGGAGAGAGCCGGCCCTGTTCCGCTTTCCGGGCGCGCGTGAGTCAGGGCCAGGTAGGCCAGCAGGGTGGTTCGCCCCGAGGCGGGCCCCCCGGCCAGCAGAATCCGGGAGTGGCCCCGCAGGGCATCGCTGGGAGAGAGGAGTTGGGGGGCCAGGGAGACATCCTGCTCCGGGTCCGGCAGGGGCAGCGGCAGGACCAGGTGCGCTGGGACGAAGTACTGCTCCAGAGGGGCCAGGTCCGCCAGCGCGTGGGCACTCTGAGCCCAGCGGATGACCCGTTCCCGGTACCGGGCCTCCCATCCGGCCGTGATCTGGCCGAAGGCGCTCAGGACCAACCGGCGCGCCTCCTGCCAGCCTCGCTGAAGCGGCTCATGGAGCAAATAGATCAGGCCGATGAGCAGGAGAGTGAATCCTGCACCCAGGAAAGCGGAGTAGACGTCAAATTGCCATCCCATAGAGAATCTCCACCAGGGCCATCAGTCCGCCGTTGACCAGGGACTGGCCTCCCATCAGGATGGGAATGGGAACCTGTGCGGCGGCCCGGGCGAACTCCCGCAGGAAGGGGTCCCGCACCTCCTGCCAGCGGAGGAGGTCGGCATTGAACCGGTCGGCGGGGGAGGGCCAGCCCCCCCGCGCGGCCATCAGGACGCGGGTGTCCATCAGAGCGGCCTCCGCCAGAGATGCCAGTTCAGTAAAAAAGCCATCTATTCCCGCATATTCCAGAAAGTCGGCCAGGAGACTGCGCACTTCTCCCCGACGCAGGCGCCCACTGGCCACCATTCCCCGTTCCTCCACGAAGAGGCGCACCCAGCAACGGGTGGCCCGGTCCAGCGCCGCCCACGCCGCCGGAGACGAACGGCCAATGATGGTCAGGTGGCTCCCGTCCCGGGCCATCACCCCCAGGATGGACTTCACCGTTCCCGTCATGGGGCCATAGGGACTATCTGCGCGACTGCCTTCCTCGTCCAGAGCGGCTCGCAGGCGCGGCCCGATGCGAGGATGGGCGCGGCAGATCAGCAGGTCGGCGGGCGTATCCAGGTCCAGACGGGTTGCGGCAGAGGGGGCCAGCGCCCGGGTGGGGACGTCCCACTCCTCGGAGAGGACCCAGCCCAGGGCGTTATCCCGCTCCAGGAGGGCGATGCGAGGAGCCAGGGTCCGGGCAGGGTAGAACGCGATCCAGTCCGAAGAGTACAGGTTGTTGGTTACGGCCTGGGGGTGGTCTCCGATAAAGTCGTCCAGCGCGCCGAACCAATCCTGCAGGCCCATCAGGGGCGCCGACCCGCCTCCGGCGTAGAGTACACGGTCGGCGCCCGCGCGCCGAATCAAATCGGCCAGCCGACGACCAAAGTGAAACGGTTCGCCGGGGCGGTCCACGTCCACTTCCAGCGGCAATCCCGGAAGGTCGGGGGCCCAGGAGGGGTCATCGGTGGCGATGATGGCCCGTTCCACCCGGTGGGTCTGCCGGAGCGTTTCCAGCAGGTCCTCAGCGGCAGCCTGATGGGCGCGTCGGAGCGTTTGCTCCACCGGGCTATCCCCCCATCCGCCGACCATCAGGATGAGGGTGATGGATTCGCCGCTCAACGCAATTCAGGAACGATCAGGCCGTAGTTACCGTCCTGGCGGCGGTAGATGACGTTGATGCCGCCCTCCTCGGCGTTCAGGAAGACGAAGAACTGATGGCCCAGGAGTTCCATCTGCTCAATGGCTTCCTCGGGCGTCATGGGGAACATCTCAAACCGCTTGACACGGACGACCTTGCCGGAGATGGCCTCTTCCGATGGAGGGGCCGCTTCTTCCCATTCCTCTTCTTCTCCTTCCACTCGCTGCCAGCGGTCCTGCCGCCGGGTCTTGTAGCGGGTAATCTGTCGCCGCATCTTGTCCAGGGCGGCGTCAATGGCGGTGAACATGTCCGAGGCCCGCTCCTCGGCCCGCAGCATCACACGGGGGGTCCGGATGGTCAGTTGGGCGACCTGTCGCTGAGCGCTGGAGCGGGTGTTCTCCACAGAAAGGTCCACGCGAACATCGGTGATGTTCGGCAGATAGCGGCTCAACTTGCTGACTTTCTTCTCCACATACTCCTGGAGACGGGGGGTTAACTCCATATTTCGGGTAAATAGTTGGATTTCCATGGGTCACCTCGGGCTGGTAAATTGGTACATTGGTAGATTGGTACACTGGTAGGCTGTAACTACCTACCCGGGGGACTCCGAGCAAGCGCCGTCAAAGACGCTGGCAAGTATACCCCTGTAGCGCAGGCCGCCAGGCCTGTATTCGCAGGCTAAAGCCTGCGCTACATTATCTGTAAACGGGTCAGGGCAGGTAGTTACGGTAGGCTGGTCATTGGTCATTCTGCCATTGGTCATTCTGTCATTGGTCATTCTGCCATTGGTCGTAATTACCTACCCTGGTTCTGTTGGGCGGGGCGAGCCGTCCACGAATATTTCAC
>JAGHZG010000052.1 GCA_017743275.1 Chloroflexota bacterium
ACGGTGGACTGGGTGGACAACTTTGACGGGACGCTCCAGGAGCCCGCCGTCCTCCCGGCCCGCCTCCCCAACCTGCTGGTGAACGGCTCCTCGGGCATCGCCGTCGGCATGGCGACCTCTATCCCGCCCCATAACCTGGCGGAGGTCTGCGACGCCATTGCTTATCTGGTGGACCACTGGGAGGAACGGGATGAGGTGACCGTGGAGGACCTGATGCAGTTTCTCCCCGGCCCCGACTTCCCTACCGGCGGCGTCATCCTGGGCGGCGAGGAGTTGGTCCAGGCCTACGCGACGGGCCGGGGCCTCATCACCGTCCGCGCCCAGGCCCACGTGGAGGAGACCAACGGCGGGCGCCACCGCATCGTCATCACCGAAATTCCCTATCAGGTCAACAAGAGCGCGCTGCTGGAACGGATCGCCGAACTGGCGCGCGATGGTCGTCTGGAGGACATCTCCGACCTGCGGGACGAATCGGACCGGCGGGGGATGAGCATCGTCATAGAACTCCGGCGCGGGGCCCAGCCGAAGACCGTCCTCAACCGCCTCTTCAAGTACACCGCGCTCCAGTCCACCTTCAGCGTTCAGTTGCTGGCGTTGGTGGACGGCGAGCCGCGCCTGCTCACCCTCAAACGGGCACTGGAACTCTACGTGGAGCACCGGCGGGAGGTCATCGTCCGCCGCAGCCAGTACGAACTGGCGAAGGCACAGGCGCGGGCGCACATCCTGGAAGGGCTGAAAATCGCGCTGGACCACCTGGACGCCGTCATCCAGACCATCCGCCAGTCGCCGGACGTGGAGACGGCGCGGGTCCGGCTCATGGAGCGCTTCCACCTGACGGAGGTCCAGGCCCAGGCGATCCTGGACATGCCCCTGCGGCGGCTGGCCGCGCTGGAGCGCCAGAAGATAGACGACGAGTACGAAGAACTGATCCGCCGTATCGCCTACCTGGAGGACCTGCTGGCCTCTCCGCGCAAAATCCTGGGCGTCATCCGCACCGACCTGGAAGAGTTGAAGAAAACGTACGGCGACCCCCGGCGCACGGCCATCATCCACGGCGTGGAGGCCGAGTTTGAGGAGGAGGAACTGGTCGCGGAGGAGGCCGTCCTGGTCATCATCACCCAGCGCGGCTACATCAAGCGGGTGCCGGAGCGGCTCTTCCGGGCCCAGGCCCGGGGCGGGCGCGGCGTCATCGGCATCCAGACGAAGGAGGAGGACTCCGTGCTCTATCTCCTGGCGGCCCGGACAACGGACACCCTGCTCTTCTTCACCAACCGGGGGAAGGTCTACGCAGAGCGGGTCTACCAGATACCGTCCGCCGACCGGACGGCCCAGGGCGTCCTGCTGGCGGGAATGCTGGCGCTGGACGCGGGGGAGCAGGTGACGGCCGCGCTGGCCGTGCGGGACTTCTCCGAGGGTTTCCTGACGATGGTCACCGTCGGGGGAAAGGTCAAGCGGACACCGCTCTCGGAGTTCGCCAGCATCCGGTCCGGCGGCTTGGTCGCCATCATCCTGGAGGACGGGGACGAACTGGGCTGGGTCCGGTTGACGCCGGGGGACGCCGAACTGATCCTGGTGACGGAGCACGGCCAGGCGTTGCGCTTCCGGGAGGATGAAGTTCGCCCGATGAAGCGAATGGCGGCCGGTGTGAGCGGCATCCGTCTGGAGGACGGGGACCGGGTCGCCAGCGCGGACGTGGTCATTCCGGAATCGGACCTGCTGGTGGTGACGGAGCGCGGCTTCGGGAAGCGGACGCCGCTTTCGGAGTTCCCTCTGCAGGGCCGCTACGGCAAGGGCGTGGTGGGCATCGGTGGCAAGATGCCGGCCCGGGGGGCCGTGGCGGCGGCGCGGGTCGTCGGCCCGGAGGATGAGGTCACTCTGGTCTCCGCGCGGGGCATCATCCTGCGGGTGCCGGCGGCGTCGGTGCCGGCAATGGGTCGCTCCGCCCGGGGCGCCCGCGTCATGGAGTTGCGCGATGGCGACCGCATCGCGTCGGTGGCGGTGATTCGGTGAGCGTGCGCGTGGGACGGGCGGCGGCAAGCCGCCGCCCGTCCCCCCTCTGCTGGCGATGAAACCAGAAATGGCGGCAATCTTTCAGGGCTACACCGAGGCCGACCGGTGGATTCAGGCCGAACGGAGAGAGTGGCTGAGACGGTTGAATAAAGAAAATATACAAAAAACTTTGTGCCTTTGTGTCTTGGTGTGAGCCCAATCCGCCGAGGAGGTGACCTGTGGACGGTCTAATGGAGTGGGGCCTTCGGGTCATTGCCTGGTTCCAGCAGTTCAGCCCCGCGCTGGACTGGCCCTTCCGGGCCTTCACGTTTATGGGAGATGAGGAGTTCTTCCTCCTGCTGTTGCCGCTGGTCTACTGGTGTCTGGACCGGCGGATGGGCGCCCGGCTGACCGTCGCGTTTCTGGTCTCCGCCTACACCAACGCGGTGGCGAAGACTCTGGCCGCGCAGCCGCGCCCGCTGGATTACGCGCCAGAGCGGGTGAAAGTGCTCTGGGATGCCACGGGCTACGGCTTCCCCAGTGGGCACACCCAGAGCGCCGTCGTCGTCTGGGGATACCTGGCTGCGCAGGCCCGCCGCCGTTGGGTCTGGATTCTGGCAGCGGTGATGATGCTCTTCATCCCCCTCTCCCGCATCTACCTGGGCGTCCACTTCCCCTACGACGTCCTTGGCGGGTACATCATCGGCGCCGCCCTGCTGCTCCTCTACCTCTGGCTGGAACCGGGGATAGAGCGGTGGCTGGAGGAGAAGGGGCTGATTTGGCGGTTGGGCGTGGCGACCCTCGCCCCACTGATCCTGATGCTCCTCTTCCTCACTCCGGACGGCGTGACCTCCGGGGCCACGCTGATGGGGATGGGCGTGGGGTTTGTCCTGGAGCGCCATTGGGTCCGCTTTGATTCCGGTGGGCCGGTCTGGAAACGGATCGTGCGCTTCCTGCTGGGGGTGGTTGTCCTGGTGGCCCTGTGGCTGGGGCTGCGGATTGCCTTCTCCGGCCTGGAGCCGGCCTTGCTCTTCCGCTTTGTCCGCTACGGGCTGGTGGGGCTCTGGGGCGGGCTGGGCGCGCCCTGGGCCTTCCGCCGCCTGGGGCTGGCGTAAAAGAATATATTTTTCTTTGCGGCGGCGAAGCCGCCGCAAAGAAAAATATATTTTCTTCGTTTCTGTGGATGAAAGGTCAAACTGACAGGGAAAGGGATACCGCCGCAGGCAGTAGGGGAGAGGTGAGGAAGCCCAAATCATCACGAGGAGGTATCGGATGGCCATAAAAGACGTGATTGCCGTGGTTCTGGGCGGCGGGCGGGGGACCCGTCTCTACCCGCTCACCAAAGCGCGGGCCAAGCCGGCCGTCCCCATCGCCGGAAAATACCGCCTGATAGATATTTCCATCAGCAATTGCATCAACTCCGGCATCACGCGCATCTTCGTCCTCACCCAGTTCCTCACCGCGTCCCTGCATCGCCATGTCTACCATACCTACCGGTTTGACGTCTTCTCCGGCGGGTTTGTGGAACTGCTCCCGGCGGAGCAGACGCTGACCAGCGAGGCCTGGTACCAGGGAACGGCGGACGCGGTCCGGCGGCAACTGCACCGCATTGTCCCCCACAACCCGAAAGATGTCCTCATCCTGGCGGGCGACCACCTCTACCGGATGGACTACAGCGAATTCGTCGCCTATCACCGGGAGTCCCGGGCCGACGCGACGATTGCCGTCCTGCCCGTGGCAGCGCAGGATGCCCCTCGCTTCGGGATTCTCAAGACCAACGGCGAAGGCCGGATTGTCGCCTTTGAGGAAAAACCGAAGGACCCCGTTGTGCTGGAGGGGATGATCAGCCGTCGCGGAAGCGAAAAGCCGTTCCTGGCCTCTATGGGCATCTATGTCTTCCGACTGGACGTGCTGACCCGTCTGCTGGAGGAGGTTCCGGGGGACGACTTCGGAAACCACATCATCCCGGCGGCCATCCAGACCACCCGGGTCTACGCCTTCCCGTTTGAGGGTTACTGGGAGGACATCGGGACCATCCGGGCGTTCTACGAGGCGAACCTGGCGCTGACCCGTCCGGACCCGCCCTTTGACTTCTACGACCCGCGCTTCCCCATCTACACCCGTTCCCGTTTCCTCCCGGCCTCCCGGATAGACGGTTGTCGGCTGGAGCGGACGGTGGTGGCGGACGGCTGCCGCCTCTACGACGCCGACCTGGAGGAATGCGTCATCGGGCTGCGCAGCATGATCCGGCCTGGCTCCCGCCTGCGCCAGGTGGTGATGATGGGCGCCGATTTCTACGAGGACGAGGAGCAACGGGCGGAGAACCGCCGCCTGGGCCGCCCCAACGTCGGCATCGGGCACAACGTCTCCATAGAGCGGGCCATTCTGGATAAGAACGTCCGCATCGGCGACGGAGTCATCATCCGCTCCCACCAGGGCGAGCCGGACCGGGAGGAAGAACTGTACGTCCTCCGGGACGGCATCGTCGTCATCCCGGAGGACACGGTCATCCCCGAGGGGACGGTGATTTAGCGGTCGGCCGTCAGTGGTCAGTCGGCAGTGGGCCGTCGTCTGTCGTCCGTCGTCCGTCAGATAATCCCCAGCGCGTCGGTCAGGGGGTGCGGGTTCTTGGTCAGGAAGCCCTCGCCGTAGGCCGCCGGGATCATCATCCCGTAGTAGCGGGCGACGATTTCCACCGCGAACAGAATGGGCCCGTACTGGGACCCGTGGGCCTGCAGGGCCTGCTGCTTGATCCCGTAGACATCGGTGATGTCCAGGACGAAATGGGGGCGGAGCGGCCGTTGAAACGAGAGGGGAAAGGTCAAATGCCGGGGCTGCGGGATCAGCGGCTCGTGCTGGGGGAACAGGGCCGGGCGGGTCGCCAGGAACGCGGCCCGCTCCACCAGGCGCGCCGTCGCCACATGGTCGGGGTGATGGTCGTCCTCGTGGGGGGAGAGCAGCAGCCGGGGGCGCCATTCCCGCAGGACCTCCACGATGCGCAGGGTGTTCTCGTAGTTGAACTCCAGCCGCGCGTCCGGCAGGTCCAGAATGCGGAACGCGTCCACCTGCAGGATACGGGCAGCGGCCTCCGCCTCCGCCCGCCGGGTCTCCGGGTCTCCGAACGTTCCCATTTCCCCCTGGGTGAGCACCAGTATCCCCGTGCGCAGGCCGCGCGCTTTCGCTTTGATCAGCAGCCCCGCACAGCCAATTTCGGCGTCGTCCGGATGAGCACCAATTGCCAGGATGTCCACAGTGGTGTTCGTCCGATGCCCGTTCACCAGACCTCCTGTATTTTGGAAAATGTGGCACAGGCCGCCAGGCCTGTTCGCAGGCTAAAGCCGCAGGCTAAAGCCTGCGCGTAACTGTTCAGCCTCACCCCTCCCCCAGCGGCTTCGCCGCTACCGCCGCAGGCGGCGGGGGTGGGGTGAGGAAGCCTGGACAGTTACGCCTGCGCTACAACGGTAGCGCAGGCCGCCAGGCCTGGGGGCAGGCTGACAGCCTGCGCTACGGCTGTCCGCCTGTGTCGGGAAGGAGTCATCAGATTGAGCATAGATATTGCCGTTGCACTGGTTACCCTCGCCGCCGCCCTGACCCAGCGGCTGACCGGTTTCGGCTCCGGGCTGATCCCGATGACCATCCTGCCCGGACTGGTCGGAATCCGCACCGTCACGCCCCTGGTTGCATTGATCACCACGACGGTGGACGTGCTGATGCTGGGCCGGTACCGGACCCGAATCCAGCCCCGGGCCGTCTACCCTCTGCTGGTGGGGATGGCCTTCGGCATCCCGCTGGGGATTCTCGCCCTGCGGCGGCTGGACGAACGAATTGTGCTGGGCGCCCTGGGGGCCGTCATTGCCCTCTACGCGCTGTATGCCCTTTTCGGTTTCCGCCTCCCCCGGCCCAACGGGCGCCCCTGGGCCTGGGGGGTGGGCCTTCTGGCCGGGATGCTGGGCGGGGCCTACAATACCTCCGGCCCGCCGCTCATCGTCTACGGCCAGGCCCAGGAGTGGCCCCCCGACGAGTTCAAGGCCAACCTGCAGACCCTTTTTATTTTCAACGACGTGCTGGTCGTCGCGGGCCATCTGGTGGCCCACAACATGACCCCGGTGGTCGCGCGGGCGTATCTGATTGCCCTGCCCGCCCTGCTGGTGGGATTCCTGGCAGGCGGGCCTCTGGACCGATACCTGAACCCGGAGCGGTTCCGGATGCTCGTGCTGGTCCTGCTGCTCATCCTGGGGCTGCGGCTGCTGGTGGGATGAGCCAACAGTTGCAGGACAACTGCGAGCAGTTATCCTACAAACGAGATTTTTAGAAGGGGGCAAGTATGTCCGGATTTCTGGGAAGCAGAGCACCTCTCATCGCCGATTTGACCCTGATCAGCCTGTGGGCGCTGGGGGCGGTTGCGGTGGGCGGATGGGTATTGGCCCGCCGGAAAGGGTTCCCCACCCACTGCCGCCTGATGGCCTGGGTGACCTTCCTGGCCTACCTGCCCATCCTGGTCGGAATGGTCCCGACGTGGGTCGGACTGGCCCGACTGGGCAGCGCGGCCTTCGCCCAGCAGGCCACCGTCGTCCCCTTTATGCACGGCGTGACCGGCGGCCTGGCTCAGTTGCTGATGACCTACACCGTCGTGCGGATGAACTGGCGCCGCCGCTGGCCGCCCCGCCGTCCCCTCTGGCTGATGCGCATCAGCCTGGCCCTATGGCTGCTCTCCACCCTGGGCGGAACCGGGGTCTACCTGTTGCTCTACGCCTGATTCTCGTGCTCGCCCCATACCGGCCTGGCGGCCGGCGCTACATCGTAGCGCCGGCTTCAGCCTGCAGCCGGCCCCGGCAGCCAACGCTACACGCTCAGGTCTACCGGCCCTCGTACTCGCTCAGCAGGGCCGCGATGTAGCGGGCGCCGTCCACGAAATCCGTCAGGCGGATGTTCTCGTCCGGTGCGTGGACGCGGGAATCGGCGTACCCCACCCCGGCCGTGACCATCGGGGTGCCGAACTGGCCGCAGAGCAGGTAGACGGGCCCCGTCCCCGCCATCATCGGCAACAGCGCCGGTCGGTGGCCGTAGACCCGTTCGGCGGCCCGGACGGCAGTCTGGACAAAAGGATGCTCGGGGTCGCCCGCGGAGGGCGCCTCCCCCTCCCACCAGGCAATCTCCACATCCGAGAACCCCTCCGCGTCCAGATGGGCGCGCAGTGCTTCCAGGACCTGTTCGGGCCACTGGTCGGGGACCAGCCGGAAGTCCAGTTTCACCACCGCCTGGCTGGGAAGGACGGTCTTGGAACCGGGACCGCCGTAGCCGCTGTGGAAGCCGTCTATGTTGCAGGTGGGGCCGAAGAGGAGTTGCTCCTTGAGGGCCATCCCCGTCAGACCATCCAGGAAACGGTCAATCCCGTAGAGGGCGCGGACCTCGTCCTCGGGGTAGTCCCAGTCGGCCAGGGCGGCCTGCTGGGCCGGCGTGGGCGGGCGGACGGCGTCGTAGAATCCGGGGATGCGCACCCGGCCATCGGGCCCCTGTAGGCTGTGGAGGGCCCAGACCAGCCGCCAGGCGGGGTTGACGACAATCGCCGCGTTGGCGGAGTGGAGGTCCCGCGCTGCCCCGCGCGCCCGCAGTTCCACGTAGAGAATCCCCTTGCAGCCCAGGCCGATTTCATACCGCTCGCGGGCATCCCGTCCACCTGCCTCCCACACGCACCCCAGGACGCCCCGCAGCGCCTCGTCCCGCGCCGCCACAAACTGGTGGAGGTGGAGGCTCCCTACCTCCTCCTCACCCTCAATGACCCAGGTCACGCCGACGGGCAGGGTGCCGCGCACGCGACGGTACGACTCCACCGCTGCCAGCCGGGCGTAGATGGCCCCCTTATTGTCGGAGGCCCCTCGGGCGTAGATTTTGCCGTCCCGGACCGTCGGCTCAAAGGGAGACGAGGTCCAGAGTTCCACCGGGTCCACCGGCTGGACGTCGTAGTGGTTGTAGAAGAGAAGGCGCTCGGGCCGGCGCCCCTCCATCCGGGCCAGGAGGACCGGTGGTCCGTCGGTAGCGACGGCCTCCACCTGGAAGCCGACCGCGCGCAGGTCGTCGGCCAGCAGGGCGGCCATCTCGTCGATGCCCAATCTCTCAGCAGCGATACTGGGCTGGGCCAGGGCCCGCTTCAGACGGGCCAGGTAGTCCCCGATGTGGGCATCAATATCGGCGAAAATTTCTGCCATCCGTCCTCCTTATCCTTATTGAAACAGGGCGGTAACCGTTCAGCCTCACCCCTCCTCCAGCGGCTTCGCCGCTACCCCCTCCCTAAACTTTGGCTTTTTGTCCGTGGCCCCTCTGCATAGGCCCCTGGCTGTCTCCGCAGCCCTAAAG